>NZ_JBSGDB010000080.1:0-24076 GCF_053602155.1 Streptomyces sp. NPDC004561 | reverse complement strand
ACATCCAGTGGTGCTTCTCCAGGTCCGCGGTGATCGCGATGAAGATGTCCTGGGTGACGGGATCAGACTCTCCGGTCGCCTCCACCCGCTCCCGCCGCGAACCGGAGGACCAGCTGCGGCGCCCCGGACAGGACGACGCCGGCGACTCCGGTGAGGGCGATCGCGGCCGTGAGGGGGGCCGGGACGCGGTGTCGCGCGGGCTCGCCCTCGGGGGCGCGGAACAGCAGGGCCGTCCACTGGAGGTAGTAGAAGAGGGCGATCACCACGTTGACGGCCATGACGACGGCGAGCCAGCCCAGGCCCGCGTCGACGGCCGCCGAGAACACGGTCACCTTGGCGAACAGGCCGATGACACCGGGCGGCAGGCCGGCCAGGCACAGCAGGAAGAAGGCCATGAGGAGGGCCGTCAGCGGGTTCGTGGCGTACAGGCCCCGGTAGTCGCTGATCCGGTTCAGGGCCCGGCTGCGGCCCACCACGGCGGCCACCGCGAACGCGCCGAGGTTCACGGCGGCGTACATCAGGGCGTAGGCGACCGTGGAACCGATCGCCTTCTGGGCGTCCTTGGTGTATCCGGCGCCGGCGATCGGCACCAGCAGGTAGCCCGCCTGGCCGACGGAGGACCAGGCGAGCAGGCGTACGGCGCTGTACGCGCGCGTGGCCTGCTGGCGCAGGGCGCCGACGTTGCCGACGGTCATGGTGAGGGCGGCCAGCACGGCGAGCGCGGGCCCCCAGACGTCGGCGTACGACGGGAAGGCGACGACGGTGACGAGGATCAGGCCGGTGAAGCCGACCGCCTTGCCGACGACCGACAGGTAGGCGGCGACGGGCAGCGGCGCGCCCACGTAGGTGTCGGGCACCCAGAAGTGGAAGGGCACGGCGGCCGTCTTGAAGGCGAAGCCGACGAGGGTGAGGACGACGCCGGTCTGGGCGAGGGTGTGCAGCTGTCCGCCGACGTGCGGGAGGCGCTGGGCGACCTGGGTGAGGTAGAGGGTGCCCGTGGAGGCGTAGACGAAGCTGATGCCCATCAGGCTGACGGCTGTGGCGGTGACCGAGGACAGGAAGAACTTCAGGGCCGCCTCGGAGGACCGCTTGTCGCCGTGCCGGATGCCGACGAGGGCGAAGGCGGGCAGGGAGGCGACCTCCAGGGCCACGATCAGGGTGGCCAGGTCGCGGGAGGCGGGCAGCAGGGCGGCGCCGGCTGCGGAGGACAGCAGCAGGAACCAGAACTCGCCCGCGGGGACGCGCCGTCGCTCGTCGTCGAGGCTGGTCACGGACAGCAGGGCCGCCAGCAGGGCGCCGCCGAGGACCAGGAACTGGATGACGATGGTGAAGTGGTCGGCGGTGTAGCTGCACGCGCGCGCGTTGCCGGTCAGGCAGAAGGTGCTGCGGTCGCCGTCCAGGAGGGGCAGCAGCATCAGCGCGGCCGCGGCGAGGCCGGCGACCGAGATCCAGCCCAGGACGGGCTTGCGGGCCTCGGGGAGGAACAGGTCGGCGACGAGGACGGCCAGGGCGACGACGGCGGCGATGGTGGGCGGGGCGACGGCGAGCCAGTCGACGGACTGGACCAGCGACTCGGCAAGGGGCTGGGCGCTCATCGGGTGCCTCCTGCGAGGAGCTGGTGCACGGCCGGGTCGGTCAGGCCGAGCAGGGCCCTCGGCCACAGCCCGGCGACGACGGTGAGGGCGACGAGCGGGGTCCAGGCCGCGAACTCGTACCCGTGGACGTCGGCGAGCTTCGGGACCTCCTGCTCCACGCCGCCCATGCAGACCCGGCGGACCACGATCAGCATGTACGCGGCCGTCAGCAGGGTGCCGAACGCGCCGAACGCCATGAAGGTGAGGTACGCGGGCCTGCTGAGGCCCGCCGCGGGCTCGAACGCGCCGAACAGCGCGAGCATCTCGCCCCAGAACCCGGCGAGTCCGGGCAGCCCGAGCGAGGCGACCGCGCCGAAGGCGAGCAGCCCGCCGAGCCGCGGTGCCCTGCCGTACAGGGCGGCGCCGGTCTCCTCGGCGAGGGTGTCGAGGTCGGTGCTGCCGGTGCGGTCCTTCAGCGCGCCGACCAGGAAGAAGAGGAGGCCGGTGATGAGGCCGTGGGCGATGTTGGCGAACAGGGCGCCGTTCACGCCGGTCGGGGTCATGGTGGCGATGCCCAGCAGGACGAAGCCCATGTGGCCGACGGAGGAGTAGGCGATCAGGCGCTTGAGGTCGCCCTTCGCGCCCCGTTTGGCCAGGGCGAGGCAGGCCAGGGATCCGTAGATGATCCCGACCACGGCGAGCGCGGCGAGGTACGGCGCGAAGGTGTGGAAGCCGTGCGGCGCGATCGGCAGCAGGATCCGGACGAAACCGTACGTACCCATCTTCAGCAGGACACCGGCCAGCAGCACCGAGCCGACGGTCGGCGCGGCGGTGTGGGCGTCCGGCAGCCAGCTGTGCAGCGGCCACATGGGCGCCTTCACCGCGAGCCCGATCCCGATCGCGAGAACGGCGATGACCTGCACGGATGCGGTCAGCTCCCGGCCGTTGTCAGTGGCGAGTGCCACCATGTCGAATGTGCCCGCCTTGATTCCGATCAGGAGCAGGCCGAGCAGCATGACGACGGAGCCGAGCAGTGTGAACAGGATGAACTTCCACGCGGCGCGGGTCCGGCCCTCGCCGCCCCAGCGGGCGATGAGGAAGTACATCGGGATGAGCACCGTCTCGAACGCGAGGAAGAACAGCAGCAGGTCGAGGACGGCGAAGGTCGCGAGGGTGCCGGACTCGAGCAGGAGCAGCAGCGCGACGAACGCCTTCGGGGACGGGCCCGTGGGCGGCTTGAAGTAGGAGTACAGCGCGCAGAGGAAGGTCAGCAGCGCGGTCAGGACGACGAGGGGGAGCGAGATGCCGTCGATGCCGAGGTGGATCCGCACGTCGAGTGCGGGGATCCAGCTGATGTCGGTCGTGGCCTGCATCCTCGACGGGTGGTCCTGGTCGAAGCCGAGCGCGAGGGCGATCGCGGCGATGAGGATCACGCCGGTCACGGTGACACCGTGGCGCAGCACGGCCTGCCCGGGCGACTTCCCCTTCAGTCCGGGCGGGGCCGGCAGGAGGGCGGCGACGGCGCCGAGGAGCGGGCCGACGACGACGAATGCCAGAAGGAACTGCATCACGGACTCGTTGATATGGATCACGCCTGCTCACGCTCCCGTGGCGACGAGGACGACGGCGACCGCCAGGACGACGGTGCCGGCGAGCAGCGCGCTCACATAGGTCTGCACATTGCCGGTCTGGGCGCGCCGCACGGCGGCCCCGAGCAGCCGGGGCAGGGCGGCGGCAGCGCGCACATAGGTGTCGACGACCTCGCGGTCGAGGAACCGGACGAGACTCGCGCCGGCCTCGACCGGGCGGACGAACAGCGCCGAGTACACGGCGTCCACGTGGAAGCCAGCGGCCGCGTGCCGCTGCAGCGGGCCGAGCAGCAGCCGTGCGGGGTCCGCCGGGTCGGGCGCGTAGGCGATGTCGCCGTAGGCCGGTTCGTGGGTGGCGATGGCCTCGGCCTCGACCAGCCCGGCGTCGGCCTCGGGGTGGGCGGCGACCGCGCCGAGCGGGGCGCGGGCGGCGAGCCGGGTGGTGTGCTGCCAGGCGCCGTAGGTGACCAGCCCGCCGACCACGGCGAGACCCGTGCCGAGGATGGACGTGAGGAAGGTCGGGGTCAGGCTGCGGCCGTCGAACCAGTCGGGCAGCGCGCGGTAGGCGAGCCCGCCGAAGGCGAGGGAGGGGACGGCGAGGACCCAGAGCACCACGGTCATGGTCAGCGGCTGGCGGCCGTGGTCGGGGGCCTCGGCGCCCTTGCCGCGGAACGCGAGCAGCCACAGCCGGGTGGCGTACGCGGCGGTCAGCAGGGCGGTGACCAGACCGGCGACGAGGACGATCCAGCCGGCCGCGCCGGGCACGTGCGCGGTGTCACCGCCGGCCGCGTGCTCGGCGGCGCCGAGGACGGACTCCTTGGAGAAGAAGCCGCTGAACGGCGGGATCGCGGCGAGCGCGAGCAGCGCCACGGTCATCGTCCAGTAGGCGTCCGGGACGCGGTCGCGCAGGCCGTGCATGCGGGACATGGCGGCGAGCGAGTTGGTGCCGGCGGCGTGGATGATCACGCCGGCCGCGAGGAAGAGCAGGGCCTTGAAGGCGCCGTGCGAGAGGAGGTGGAAGACGGCGGCACCGCGGTCGCCGACGGCGAGGGCGCCGGTCATGTAGCCGAGCTGGCCGATCGTCGAGTAGGCGAGGACGCGCTTGATGTCGTCCTGGGCGAGCGCGGCCAGACCCGAGCCGGTCATGGTGACGGCGGCCATGACGGCCAGGACCAGCATCGCGGCCTGGGATGCCTCGAACACCGGGAGGAGACGGGCGACGAAGTAGACACCGGCGGCGACCATCGTCGCGGCGTGGATGAGCGCGGAGACGGGCGTCGGGCCCGCCATCGCGTCCGGGAGCCAGGTGTGCAGCGGGAACTGCGCCGACTTGCCCGCCACGCCCGCGAGGAGCAGCAGGGCGATCACGGTCGGGTGGTGCAGGTTGCCGCTCGCGACCGTGCCGAGGACGCGGGGGATGCTGAACGACCCGGCGTCGGTGCCGAGCGCGAACAGGCCGATGAGGAACGGCACGTCGCCGAGCTTGGTGACCAGGAAGGCCTTCAGGGAGGCGGCGCGGGCCTCGGGGGTCTCCCAGTAGTGGCCGACCAGGAAGTAGGAGCAGATGCCCATGACTTCCCAGCCGACCAGCAGCACGATCAGGTCGCCGGAGTAGACGACGAGGAGCATCGCGGAGGTGAACAGGGAGACGAGGGCGGCGTAGGAGGGGTAGCGCGGGTCGTCGCGCAGGTAGCCCGTCGAGTAGATCTGCACGCAGGCCGCGACGAAGGCGACCAGGATCGCGACGAGCGCGGCGAAGCCGTTGATGTACAGGGCCAGGTCGATCGGGACCGAACCGGTGGGCGTCAGCTCGGTGTGGGCGTCGATGGCCGGACCGCCGCCCTGGCGCACGGCGACGAGTGCGGCCGGCACGAGCGAGGCGAGCGTCGGCAGTACGGCGAGCGGGCGGACGAAGCCGGGGGCGGTGCGGCCGAGCAGCAGGCCGGCCGCGGCGCCGAGGAACGGCAGAAGGGGGACGAGGACGGCGAGGGTGGTCGTGGTCACGCGGTGGCCTCAGCCTTCTCGGCCGCGGAGGTGTCCGGGCCCGCGGTGTCGGGGCCTTCGGCGGTGTCGCGGAGCTTGTCGATGTCGGAGGTGCCGCGGTTGCGGTAGACGGCGAGCACGATCGCCAGGCCGATGCCGATCTCGGCGGCGGCGATGGCGATGGTGAACAGGGTCAGTGCCTGGCCGGAGTGCAGGGCGTCGCGGGCGGCGCGGCTGAGCCAGACGTCGAAGGCGACCAGGTTGAGGTTGACGGCGTTGAGCATCAGCTCGACCGACATCAGGACCAGGATCGCGTTGCGGCGGGCGAGGACGCCGTAGAGGCCGGTGCAGAACAGGAGGGTGGAGAGTACGGCGGGATAGGCGAGGTGCATCAGCGGGCCTCTTCCTTCTCACCGGGGACGTCGGCGGCGGCCGGGGTGCCGGAATCGGCGTCCGCGCCGGCCTTGCGGGACAGGACGATCGCGCCGACCAGGGCCGCCAGGAGCAGGACGGACAGCGCCTCGAAGGGCAGCACCCAGTTGCGGAACAGGCTCGCGCCGGTGACGCGGGTGGTGCCGGCGGCCGGGCCGTTCAGGTCGATCCAGGTCGTGCGGAAGGCGTCGACGACGACCCACACCAGGGCGACGGCCGCGGCGACCGCGACGGTCAGCGCGGCCCAGCGGTTGCCGGAGTCGGCGTCCGGGGAGCGGCCGATGGGGGCCCTGGTGAGCATCAGGCCGAACAGGAGGAGGACGACGACGGAACCGACGTAGATCAGGACCTGCACCCAGGCGATGAACTCGGCCGTGAGCAGCAGGTACTCCACGGCGAGGCCGCCGAGGGTGACCACCAGCCACAGGGCGGCGTGCACCAGCTGCCGGGTGGTGACGGTGATCAGGGCGGCGCCGAAGGTGACCAGGCCGACCAGGAGGAAGGCAATCTCGACGCCGGTCGGGGACAGGAAGCCGTGCGGGCCGGAGGCGGCCAGGGATGCCGTTGCTGCGGCGAGGCTCACGACTCGCCCTCCCGGCGTTCGGCCTCCGCGGCGGCCAGCTTCTCGGCGGTCTTGCGGGCGGCGGCGATCTCCTTCGGCTCCTCAGCGCCCGGATCGAGGGCGGGCGGGGCCGGCACGGTCCACATCCACTCGCGGAGCTTGTCGCGCTCGTGGGTGAGGTCGCGGATGTCGGTCTCGGCGTACTCGAACTCCGGGGACCAGAACAGCGCGTCGAAAGGACACACCTCGATGCAGATACCGCAGTACATGCACAGGGCGAAGTCGATCGCGAACCGGTCGAGTACGTTGCGGCTGCGCTCGCGGCCGCCGGGGGCGGCCGGCGGGACGGTCTCCTTGTGGGAGTCGATGTAGATGCACCAGTCGGGGCACTCGCGGGCGCACAGCATGCAGACCGTGCAGTTCTCCTCGAACAGGCCGATCACGCCACGCGTGCGGGGCGGCAGCTCGGGCAGCGCGTCCGGGTACTGCTGGGTGACCGTCTTCCGCGTCATCGTGCGCAGGGTGACGGCCAGTCCCTTGGCGAGGCCGCTGCCGGGGATGGACAGGCGGGACATCAGGAGATCACCACCTTGACGATGCCGGTGAAGGCGATCTGGGCGAGGGAGAGGGGGACGAGGAGGGTCCAGGAGAACTTCTGGAGCTGGTCCTCGCGCAGCCGGGGATAGGTCACGCGGAGCCAGATGACGACGAAGGCGAGGATCGCGGTCTTCAGCAGGGTCCACAGCCAGCCGAGGCCGCCGGCGCCCCAGGGGCCGTGCCAGCCGCCCAGGAAGAGGACGGTGGTCAGGCCGCACAGGACGACGATGCCGGCGTACTCGGCGAGCAGGAACAGGGCGAAGCGCAGGCCCGTGTACTCGGTGTACGCGCCGAAGATGATCTCGGAGTCGGCGACGGGCATGTCGAACGGCGGGCGTTGCAGCTCGGCGAGTCCGGCGACGAAGAAGACGATGGCGCCGACGATCTGCCAGGGCACCCACCACCAGTGGAAGGCGTGCAGGATGCCGGGCAGGGAGACCGTGCCGGCCGCCATCGCGACCGAGGCCGCGGCGAGCAGCATCGGCAGTTCGTAGGCGAGGAGCTGTGCGGCCGTGCGAAGGCCGCCCAGCAGGGAGAACTTGTTCGCGCTGGCCCAGCCCGCCATGAGCGAGCCGAGCACGCCCACGCCCATCACCGCGAGCACGAAGAACACACCGGCGTCCAGGATCTGGCCGACGGCGCCCTCGCTCGGGCCGATCGGGATCGCGAGCAGGACGAGGAGGTACGGCAGCAGGGAAACGGCAGGGGCGAGCTGGAAGACACGGCGGTCGGCGCCCGCCGGGACCACGTCCTCCTTCTGCGCGAACTTCACGCCGTCGGCGATCAGCTGGGCCCAGCCGTGGAAGCCGCCCGCGTACATCGGGCCGAGCCGGCCCTGCATGTGAGCCATCACCTTGTGCTCGGTCTGGCCGACGATCAGCGGGAACGTGAGGAAGACGACGAACACGGCCAGGAGTCGCAGGGCGACGTCCAGCGCGTCGTTCACTGCGGGCCTCCTGTGGTGTCGTCGGGGGTGGAGGGCTCTTCGGGCGCGCCGGGGTCGCTGGGCGCAACGGGTTCACGGGGTTCACCGGGTTCGCGGGTCGCGCCGGGGGCGCTGGGGCCTCCGGGGTCGCTGGGCTCGCCGGGTTCATCGGGTGCGCCGGGTTCACGGGGTTCCCCGGCGGGTGCCTCGGGCGTCGGTTCCGGCTGCTCGTCGAAGGCCGGGCGCGCGTGGTGCCAGGGGGCGTCCGAGCTGCGCGGAGCCGTGCTCCGGCGAGCGGGGCGGCCAGCGCTGCCGGGTTCCGCGGGCTCGGCGGGTGCGAGGGCGGGTTCCGCGGACTCGGCGGGTTCCGGCGCCGCCGGCTGGGCCGGTGCTGATGCCGGTCCCGGTTCCGCCGCCGACTCGGCCGGCGCGGACACCGGGCCCGGTTCCGTCGGCTCGGTTGCCGATGGCTCCGGGGCCTGGGGCCGCTGGGAGGCCGAGCCCTCTGACGCGCTGCGTGCGCGGCGCGGGCGTGCCGGCGCCGGACGGGGCTCGTGCGCCACCGAGGCCTCGGCGGCAGGGCCTTCCGCCGGCGCCTGGGCGGCATCGCCCTCGGCCGCGGCCTGCTTGCGCGTCGCCGCGTCCTCGGCCTGCGCCGCCGCCGTCTGGCTCACCGAGCCCTCGCTCGCGCTCCGCGTCCGGCGCGGCCGAGCAGGAGCACCGGCGCCGGCAGCTGCACCCGCACCCGCACCCGCACCCGCAGCAGCCTCATCGACCTGGCCGGGCTGGCCGGGCTGGCCGGGCTGGCCGGGCTGGCCGGGCTCGGCGGCGGTCTGGCTCGCCGAGCCCTCCGCCGCCGTGCGGGTCCGCCGTACCGGGCGGTCGCCCGCCGTGCGGCCCGCGGCTCGGGCCGGGCGGGCCGGGGCGGGAGGAAGCTGGCCCTTCAGCGGGCCCCACTCGTTCGGGTCCGGGACGCCCGGCGGCAGCATCTGGCGGCGCTTGGGACCGCCGTGCTCGGATTCTCCGGGCTCCTTGGCGCCGGGCCAGGCCTTGGCGACACGGGCGGCGAGGACGAAGTCCTTGCGCAGCGGGTGGCCCTCGAAGGTCTCCGGGAGGAGCAGGTGCTCCAGGCCCGGGTGGCCCTCGAAGACCACGCCGAACATCTCGTGGGTCTCGCGTTCGTGCCAGGCCGCGCCCGCGTAGACGCCGACGGCGGACGGCAGGGCCGGCGCCTCGTGCGGGACCGTCGTCCGCACGAGGAGTCGGCGGACCGGGTAGAGGGCGACGACGTGGGCACAGACGCGGAAGCCCGTGCCGGGTTCGTCGACCGCGCTCAGCCAGTCGAAGTAGGTGCAGGACAGGGTCGTACGGGCCGTCTCCAGGGCGGTGAGCCAGGCGGACGGCGGGACGTCCACGGTCAGGACCTCGTAGGACTCCTCGGCCGTGGCCTCCGTGCCGAAGAGTTCCTCGGTGGAGGCGGGCAGCCAGCCGGCCGTGTTCATCGGGCGCCCCCCTCGTCAGCGGCGGGTGCCGGGGGCCGCAGCAGGCCGCTCTGCAGGGCGGCCGCGGACGGCCGGTGCGCCTCGTAGCGCTCGCCCAGCGACTCGCGGGCGATCTTCTCCTGGAGCTTGAGGATGCCCTGGAGCAGGGCCTCGGGGCGCGGCGGGCACCCGGGGACGTACACGTCCACGGGGATGATCTGGTCGACGCCCTTGGTGACGGAGTACGAGTCCCAGTACGGGCCGCCGCAGTTGGAGCAGGCGCCGAAGGAGATGACGTACTTCGGCTCGGGCATCTGCTCGTACAGGCGCTTCACGGCCGGGGCCATCTTGTCCGTGACCGTGCCGGAGACGACCATCAGGTCGGCCTGGCGGGGACCCGGCGCGAACGGGATGACGCCGAGCCGGATGAAGTCGTGACGGGCCATCGACGCGGCGATGAACTCGATCGCGCAGCAGGCGAGGCCGAAGTTGAAGACCCAGAGCGAGTAGCGACGGCCCCAGTTCAGGACCACCTTCATGGGCTCGGGGGCCAGGCGGGCGAGGGCGCCCAGCCGCTTCGGCTCGGGCAGCGGAACAGGCTCGGAGATCGGCTCGGAGAACGGCTGCGAGACCGGCTCGGAGACCGAGGGGTTCACGTCCATGCCAGGACGCCCTTCTTGTATGCGTACAGCAGGCCCACGGCGAGGAAGCCCAGGAAGACGAACATCTCCACGAGGGTCGCCGCGCCGTAGCCGGGGGCGGCGAAGACCGTCGCCCAGGGGAACAGGAAGATCGAGTCGACTGCGAAGATCACGTACAGGAAGGCGTAGACGTAGTAGCGGACCTGGGTGTGGGCCCAGCCCTCGCCGACGGGGTCGACGCCGCACTCGTAGGTCAGGAGTTTCTCGGGGGTCGGTACGACCGGGCGCAGCAGGCGGCCCGCGCCGAAGGCGACCGCGACGAACAGCACGCCGATGAGGGCGAGCAGTCCCACGACCGAATATGACCGGAAGTAGCCGGCCGCGATGACGTTCGCCGCGGCGGTCGTCGAGTCCCCCAACGTCTCCCGCACGTCCGTCCCTCGCTCCCTGACCTCGTAACCTTAGTGAACTCTGTGATCCCACGTGATTCGAGGATCTGTACGCACGGGAGTCTAGGCCCTGATAAAGAAGCGGTAAGCAGCCCGTCACGCCCTGAGACGCACTGAGCCGTAAAGGGTGGGGTTTTCCCCAGTCGGCGGAGGGCGGCACACCGCATGGCGCCGAGGGGGCCGGGCACGGCAGGCTGACCGGTATGACCGCTCCCAGCAGCTCCGCCGCCGACCGGACCGACGGCACCGACCGCCTGCCTCCGCCCCGGCCGGCCTACGACGCGCACACCTGGAAGGAGATCGCGCATCTCCTGCTGAACCTGCCGGTGGCGGTGTTCGGCTTCGTCTACGCGGTCACGGTGCTGGCCACCGGCGGGGCCCTCACCGTCACCGTGATCGGTCTGCCGCTGCTGGCGCTGTCCCTGGTCGGCGCGCGGCAGCTCGGGAAGCTGGAGCGCGCCCGGGCCCGGTCGCTGCTCGGGGTCCGGGTGGAGGAGCCGACGCCGTTGCCGCTCGCCCGGGGCGGGGGGCTGCTCCAGCGGCTGTGGATGGCGCTGAAGGACCCGGTGGGCTGGCGGACGCTGCTGTACGACGCCATCCGGCTGCCCTGGGGCATCCTCACCTTCTGCACCGTGCTGATCTCGCTGTTCGTGCTGTGGCCGGTGCTGCCGTTCCTCGCCCGGGGCCTGGCGAACGTGGACCGGGCGATGGTGCGCGGGCTGCTGTCGCCCTCCGACGAGCTGGAGCGCCGGATCGCGGAGCTGGAGTCGGACCGGGGGGTCGTGGTGGACACGGCCGCGGCCGATCTGCGGCGCATCGAGCGGGACCTGCACGACGGGGCGCAGGCCCGGCTGGTGAACCTGGCCATGGGGCTGGGCCTGGCCAAGGAGAAGCTGCTGGAGGACCCGGACTCCGCGGCGGCGATGGTGGAGGAGGCGCACGGCGAGGTGAAGCTGGCCCTGCAGGAGCTGCGGGACCTCGCCAGAGGCATCCACCCGGCCGTGCTCACCGACCGTGGTCTGGACGCGGCCCTGTCGTCGGTCGCCTCCCGCTGCACCGTGCCGGTGAAGGTGACCGCGGACCTGCCGGCCCGCCCGGCGGCCGCCATCGAGGGCATCGCCTACTTCACCGTCTCCGAGCTGCTCCAGAACGTCAGCAAGCACAGTGCGGCCCGCTCCGCCTCGGTCGACGTATGGCGCTCGGACGACCGGCTGCTCATCCAGGTCCGGGACGACGGCCGGGGCGGCGCCCGGCTGGACGGCGGCAGCGGCATGCGCGGCCTCGCGGACCGGCTGGGCGCGGTGGACGGCCTGTTCGTGGTCGACTCGCCGGCCGGCGGCCCGACGGTGGTCACGGCCGAACTGCCCTGGCGGGACCGCGAGAAGTAGCCGGCCGGCGCGGACCTGGTGAGGTCGTGCCCGGGTGCCTGCCCGGGTGCGGCCCGATGGCATGGTCCGGCGGTGGTGCCCGACGCTGGTGCGGCCGGGCAGGGGCGCGGCCCGGAGGGGTGGGGAAAACCCCCGGTCCAAGACGCCGACGGTCTCCATGGCCCGGGGAAGCGCCGGACACGACTCTGGAGGTACGGCTGAACCGCCGTACCGACGAGCAGAACGGGACGACATTCGATGGCCACGGACTACGGACACGGGTATGGACAGGCCTACGGGCCGGGGCCCGGGGGGCCCGCCGGAACCGGTCACCGGCTGCCCGCCGCGCTGCGGGCACCGGTCGAGGCGCGCGCCTGGCGGGAGTTCGGCTACGTCCTGCTGGGCCTGCCGGTCTCGGTGCTGCTGTTCACCTGGACGGTGACGACGGTGTCGGTGGGCGCGGGCCTGCTGGTGACCTTCCTCGGCGTCCCGGTGCTGGCGGCCGCGCTGGCCGGCTGCCGTGGCTTCGGCGCGATGGAGCGGGCCCGGGCGCGCGCGCTGCTGCGGCTGGAGGTGGCCGAGCCGGAGCCGCTCAGTATGCGCAAGCCGGGTGCCCTGGCGTGGATGGGCGCGGTCCTCAAGAGCGGCGCCTCCTGGCGCAACCTGCTGTACACGCTGGTGCAGTTCCCCTGGGCGGTGTTCTCGTTCTCGGTGGCGGTGAGCTTCTGGACGTTCGGCTGGTCGCTGCTGACGTACCCACTGTGGTTCTGGGCCTTCCCGCTGTACGGCGGCCAGGGCGGTCTGCAGCTGTACGGCGACGAGCACCACGCCGTCTATCTCGACAACCCGTTCGAGATCGCCGTGACGGCGCTGGTCGGGCTGCTGTTCACGCTGGCCACGCCGTGGCTCGTAAGGGCCCTGACGACCGTGGACGGGCTGCTCGTGCGCGGGCTGCTGGGGCCGTCCCCGCTGTCCGCGCGGGTGGTGGAGCTGGAGTCGGACCGGGGGGTCGTGGTGGACACGGCCGCCGCCGATCTGCGGCGCATCGAGCGGGACCTGCACGACGGGGCGCAGGCCCGGCTGGTCGGGCTGGCCATGGATCTGGGGCTGGCGAAGGAGAAGCTCCGGGAGGATCCGCAGGCGGCGGCGCGCATGGTGGAGGACGCGCACGGCGAGGTGAAGACGGCGCTTCAGGAGCTGCGCGATCTCGCCCGGGGCATCCATCCGGCCGTACTGACCGACCGGGGTCTGGACGCGGCCCTGTCGTCGGTCGCCTCCCGCTGCACCGTGCCGGTCCGGGTCGACGTCGACCTGCCGGCCCGGCCGGCGGCCGCCATCGAGGGCATCGCCTACTTCACCGTCTCCGAGCTGCTCCAGAACATCAGCAAGCACAGCGGTGCCAGCTCCGCCTCGGTCGACGTGTGGCGCTCGGACGACCGGCTGATGCTCCAGGTGGTCGACGACGGCGTGGGCGGCGCGGACGTCTCCGGCGGCTCGGGCCTCGCGGGCCTCGCCGGACGCCTCGACGCGGTGGACGGCATCCTCCTGGTCGACTCCCCCGCCGGCGGCCCCACCCGCGTGATCGCGGAACTCCCCTGGCGAACCTCGGCGTGACTCCTGCCGGAGGCCGACGCCCCGGACGGGCAGTGGGGGCTCCGCTCACGCGCCGCCCCTGCCGGGACTGTCACCCTCGGTCCCGGCAGACCCGGCGCGGGACCAGACCCCCACTGCCCGTCATCAGACCGTCGGCCCAGGCCGAACTCCGCCTGAGACCGGCAGACCCCCGGCCGGGATCGGCACCGTACCGGCAGCTCGCCGGTATTCCAGGGGGTGCGGCGGCGGAGTGGCCCGATTGCTGGAATGCTGGACCTTCGTACGGACGCGCGTCGCACAGGGACGTCCGTCTCGGATCGGGCTGCGGGGGGCCGGAAGATCGTGGAGGACAGGGTGCGGGTCGTCATCGCCGAGGACTCAGTGCTGCTCAGGGAGGGCCTGACCCGGCTGCTGACCGACCGGGGGCACGACGTGGTGGCCGGCGTGGGAGACGCGGACGCGCTGGTGAAGACCATCGCCGACCTGGACGCCCAGGGCGCGCTGCCCGACGTGGTGGTGGCGGACGTACGGATGCCGCCGACGCACACCGACGAGGGCGTACGGGCGGCCGTGGCGCTGCGCAGGTCGCATCCGGGGCTCGGCGTGCTGGTGCTGTCGCAGTACGTGGAGGAGCGCTACGCCACCGAACTGCTGGCCGGGTCCAGCCGCGGCGTGGGCTATCTGCTCAAGGACCGGGTCGCCGAGGTCCGCGAGTTCGTCGACGCGGTGGTGCGGGTCGCGGAGGGCGGTACGGCGCTGGACCCCGAGGTCGTCGCGCAGCTGCTCGGCCGCAGCCGCAAGCAGGACGTGCTGGCGGGGCTCACCCCGCGGGAGCGCGAGGTGCTCGGGCTGATGGCGGAGGGGCGCACCAACTCGGCGATCGCCCGGCAGCTGGTGGTCAGCGACGGCGCCGTGGAGAAGCACGTCAGCAACATCTTCCTGAAGCTCGGTCTGGCGCCGAGTGACGGGGACCACCGGCGTGTTCTCGCCGTACTGACCTACTTGAACTCCTGACCGAACGACACTGTGTCAGCACCGTGTCAGACCGTCCGGCTTCTGTGGAAGACGGGTACCCGGGTGGAGACCGGAGGAGTGAACCGGGGAGGAAGCCCTGACACGTCAGCGCGACACGCCGGCCCGAAAGGCCGTCCAATCCGTGGATGGCCCCGGGAAGGCGACCCTAACCGACGTAGGGTTGATCCTGGGATGGTCCGTGGGACGACCACGCCCCGGACAGCCGCCTCGAAGGAGGTCCAGTTCAGTGACCAGCCAGGTCAGCAGCCCAGCGGAGCAGGCCGACGGTACCGTCGTAGGAGAGCAGCGCAAACCGGGCGGCGCGAAGGACGTGCGGCGCCTGGACCGGGTGATCATCCGGTTCGCGGGGGACTCGGGTGACGGCATGCAGCTCACCGGTGACCGGTTCACCTCGGAGACCGCTTCCTTCGGCAACGACCTCTCCACCCTGCCGAACTTCCCCGCCGAGATCCGCGCCCCCGCAGGCACCCTGCCCGGCGTCTCCTCGTTCCAGCTGCACTTCGCCGACCACGACATCCTCACCCCGGGCGACGCGCCGAACGTGCTGGTGGCGATGAACCCGGCCGCCCTGAAGGCGAACATCGGCGATCTGCCGCGCGGCGCCGAGATCATCGTGAACACCGACGAGTTCACCAAGCGCGCCCTGCAGAAGGTGGGCTACGCGACCGACCCGCTGGGTGACGGTTCGCTCGACGGCTACAACCTCCACCCCGTGCCGCTGACCACGCTCACGGTGGAGGCGCTGAAGGAGTTCGACCTCTCCCGCAAGGAGGCCGAGCGCAGCAAGAACATGTTCGCGCTGGGGCTGCTGAGCTGGATGTACCACCGGCCCACCGAGGGCACCGAGAAGTTCCTGCGGTCGAAGTTCGCGAAGAAGCCGGACATCGCGGCGGCCAACATCGCCGCGTTCCGCGCGGGCTGGAACTTCGGCGAGACCACGGAGGACTTCGCGGTCTCCTACGAGGTCGCCCCGGCCGCCAAGGCCTTCCCCGTCGGCACCTACCGGAACATCTCCGGGAACCTCGCCCTGGCCTACGGTCTGGTCACCGCCTCACAGCAGGCGGACCTGCCGCTGTTCCTGGGCTCCTACCCGATCACACCGGCCTCGGACATCCTGCACGAGCTGAGCAGGCACAAGAACTTCGGTGTGCGGACCTTCCAGGCCGAGGACGAGATCGCGGGCATCGGCGCGGCACTGGGCGCGGCGTTCGGCGGCTCGCTGGCGGTGACCACGACGTCCGGTCCCGGTATCGCGCTGAAGAGCGAGACGATCGGCCTCGCGGTCTCCCTGGAGCTGCCGCTGCTGGTCCTCGACATCCAGCGCGGCGGCCCGTCCACCGGCCTGCCGACCAAGACCGAGCAGGCGGACCTGCTCCAGGCGATGTTCGGCCGCAACGGCGAGGCGCCGGTCCCGATCGTCGCGCCGAAGACCCCCGCAGACTGCTTCGAGGCGGCCCTGGAGGCGGCCCGGATCGCGCTGACGTACCGCACGCCGGTGATGCTGCTCTCCGACGGCTACCTGGCCAACGGCTCCGAGCCCTGGCGCATCCCGGACCTGGACGAGCTGCCTGACCTCAGGGTCCAGTTCGCCTCCGGCCCGAACCACACGCTGGAGGACGGCACCGAGGTCTTCTGGCCGTACAAGCGCGACCCGCAGACCCTGGCCCGGCCGTGGGCGGTCCCGGGCACGCCGGGTCTGGAGCACCGCATCGGCGGCATCGAGAAGCAGGACGGCACGGGCAACATCTCCTACGACCCGGCCAACCACGACTTCATGGTCCGCACCCGGCAGGCGAAGATCGACGGCATCGAGGTCCCGGACATCGAGGTCGACGACCCGCACGGCGCGAACACCCTCGTCCTGGGCTGGGGCTCCACCTACGGGCCGATCACGGCGGCGGTACGACGGCTGCGCGCGGCCGGTGAATCGATCGCGCAGGCCCATCTGCGCCACCTCAACCCCTTCCCGCGCAATCTCGCGGCGGTGCTGGGGCAGTACGACAAGGTGGTCGTCCCCGAGATGAACCTCGGGCAGCTCGCCACCCTGATCCGGGCGAAGTACCTGGTCGACGCCCGCTCGTACAACCAGGTCAACGGCATGCCGTTCAAGGCGGAACAGCTCGCCACGGCTCTGAAGGAGGCCATCGATGACTGACACCGGCAACGGACTGCTGCAGCTGGTCCCCAAGTCCGAGGCCAAGCAGTCGATGAAGGACTTCAAGTCGGACCAGGAGGTGCGCTGGTGCCCGGGCTGCGGTGACTACGCCATCCTCGCCGCCGTGCAGGGCTTCATGCCCGAGCTGGGGCTGGCCAGGGAGAACATCGTCTTCGTCTCCGGCATCGGCTGCTCCTCGCGCTTCCCGTACTACATGAACACCTACGGGATGCACTCCATCCACGGCCGCGCCCCGGCGATCGCGACCGGCCTCGCCACCTCCCGCCGCGACCTGAGCGTGTGGGTCGTCACGGGCGACGGCGACGCCCTGTCCATCGGCGGCAACCACCTGATCCACGCCCTGCGCCGCAACGTCAACCTGAAGATCCTGCTGTTCAACAACCGGATCTACGGTCTGACCAAGGGCCAGTACTCCCCGACCTCCGAGATGGGAAAGATCACCAAGTCGACGCCGATGGGGTCGCTGGACGCGCCCTTCAACCCGGTGTCGCTGGCGATCGGCGCGGAGGCGTCCTTCGTGGCACGCACCATCGACTCGGACCGCAAGCATCTGACCGAGGTGCTGCGGGCCGCCGCGGACCACCCGGGCACGGCCCTGATCGAGATCTACCAGAACTGCAACATCTTCAACGACGGCGCCTTCGACGCCCTGAAGGACCGGCAGCAGGCCGAGGAGGCGCTGATCCGCCTGGAGCACGGGCAGCCGATCCGGTTCGGTCCCGAGGGCTCCCGTGGTGTCGTCCGCGACAAGACCACCGGGGATCTGGAGGTCGTCACCGTGACGCCGCAGAACGAGGCGGACCTCCTGGTCCACGACGCGCACGCCGCGTCCCCGACCACGGCCTTCGCCCTCTCCCGGCTGGCCGACCCGGACACCCTGCACCACACCCCGATCGGGGTCTTCCGCTCGGTGGAGCGCCCGGTCTACGACACGGCGATGGCCGACCAGCTCGACGCGGCCGTCGAACAGCACGGCAAGGGCGACCTGGCCGCGCTGCTGGCCGGCGGGGACACCTGGACGGTCGTCGGCTGACCCCGCCGCGCGCTCACGAGGCCCGGGACCGGACGTCCCGGGCCTCGTCGTATGCCCGGCGGGCGACGAGCACGTCGTCCATGCGCCGCTCGGTCCACAGCGCCAGTGCCCGCACCTGCTCCGCGGCCTCGCGGCCCAGCCCGGTCAGGGAGTAGTCGACGCGCGGCGGGATGACGGGCTTGGCGTCGCGGTGGACGAGGCCGTCGCGCTCCAGGTTCTGGAGGGTCTGCGTGAGCATCTTCTCGCTGACGCGGCCGATCGCCCGGCGCAGTTCGCTGAAGCGGTACGGGCGGTCGAGGAGCTGGATCAGCACGAGCACGCCCCAGCGGCTGGTGACGTGCTCCAGAACCCCGCGCTGGGGGCACATGGCCTCGCCGTCGCCCTTCCAGTCACTTACCGACATGCCAGTACCTTACTTCAGAGTGGGTACTATCCAGAAGTTAGCGCTCCTCCTAGGGTTAGTGGCAGACGCACCCGAGAAGGAGAACGCACATCATGAGCATCGTCGTCACCGGAGCCACCGGACACCTCGGCCGGCACGTCGTGGAGCAGCTGCTGGAGAAGGTTCCGGCGGAGCAGGTCACCGCCGTCGTGCGTGACGAGAAGAAGGCCGCCGACCTCGCGGCCCGCGGCGTGCGCCTGGCCGTCGCCGACTACAACGCGCCCGAGACCTTCGACGGCCTGTTCGCCGCCGGCGACAAGGTCCTGCTGATCTCGGGCAACGAGTTCGACAAGGGCCGGGTGCGGCAGCACACGGTGGTCATCGACGCGGCGAAGGCGGCCGGCGTGGCGCTGCTCGCGTACACCAGCGCGCCCGGCAGCCTGACGGCCGCGCTCGCGGACGACCACCGGGCCACCGAGGAGGTGCTGCTCGCCTCCGGCCTGCCGTACACGCTGCTGCGCAACGGCTGGTACCACGAGAACTACACCGAGAACCTGGCGCCGGTGCTGGAGCACGACGCGGTCCTGGCGGCCGCCGGCGACGGCCGGGTCTCCTCGGCCTCCCGCGCCGACTACGCGGCCGCCGCGGTCGCGGTGCTGACCGGCGAGGGCCACGAGAACCGGACGTACGAGCTGGGCGGCGACGAGTCCTGGAGCTTCGCCGAGTACGCGGCCGAGCTGACCCGGCAGACCGGCCGGGAGATCGTCTACAACCCGGTCTCCGTGGATGCCTTCGCCGGCATCCTGACCGGCGCCGGACTGCCGGCCCCGCTGGCCGGGATCCTGGCCGGCGTGGACGCCTCGATCGAGAAGGGCGAGCTGGTGATCTCCTCCGGCGACCTGTCCCGGCTGACCGGCCGCCCCACCACACCGCTGACGGAGGCCGTCACTACCGCCCTCAAGGGCTGACCCCCTCCCCTCCACCCTCCGACCTGCCCTTTCCCTCCGCCTCCGCCTGCCTTTCCCCGCCGCCCCGGCCTGTCCTGACCCACCCTCCCCGCCTGTCATGACCGTATGGCGATACGGGCATGACAGGCGGGGGTGCTCGGCGCTACCTTCTTCTTCGCGTGCGTCGGGTGAGAAGGAGGGGCCGTGGCCGGTACGTCCAAGGGTGAGCATCGAATAGGCCTGCTGAACGGCTTCGCCGCCTATGGCATGTGGGGCCTGGTCCCCCTGTTCTGGCCGCTGCTGAAGCCCGCCGGAGCGATGGAGATCCTCGCCCACCGCATGGCGTGGTCCCTGGTCTTCGTCGCCGTGGCCCTGCTCTTCGTACGGCGCTGGGCCTGGGCCGGTCAGCTGCTGCGCCAGCCGCGCCGGCTGGCGCTCGTCGTCGTGGCCGCCGCCGTCATCACGGTGAACTGGGGCGTGTACATCTGGGCCGTGAACTCCGGCCATGTGGTCGAGGCGTCCCTCGGGTACTTCATCAACCCGCTGGTCACCATCGCGATGGGCGTGCTGCTCCTGAAGGAGCGGCTGCGGCCCGTGCAGTGGGCCGCCGTCGCGACCGGCTTCGCCGCCGTCGTCGTCCTGACCGTCGGCTACGGCCGCCCGCCGTGGATCTCGCTCTGCCTCGCCTTCTCCTTCGCCACCTACGGGCTGGTGAAGAAGAAGGTCGGCCTCGGCGGAGTGGAGTCGCTGGCCGCCGAGACCGCGATCCAGTTCCTGCCCGCGGTCGGCTATCTGCTGTGGCTCAGCGCGAACGGACACTCCACCTTCGCGACCGAGGGCGCGGGCCACGGCGCCCTGCTCGCCTCCACCGGTGTCGTCACCGCCCTGCCCCTGGTCTGCTTCGGCGCGGCGGCGATCCGTGTCCCGCTGTCCACGCTGGGCCTGCTGCAGTACCTGGCGCCCGTCTTCCAGTTCCTGCTCGGCATCCTCTACTTCCACGAGGCCATGCCGCCCGAGCGCTGGGCCGGGTTCGCGCTGGTCTGGCTGGCGCTGGTCCTGCTCACGGGCGACGCGCTGCGCTTCGCGAGGAGGACGAGGAAGCCGAAGCTGCCGATCGTTCTGCCCCAGCTGGAGACGCCGGGCTCCGCGCCGGTGGACGCCTGAGCTCCGTCCCTCTTCGGCCTCACGGGGGCCCGTTGTCGGTGGCCGCCGCTATAAGTGGGGCCATGTCGACACAGTCACCCGAACAGGCTCCTGCCCCGCTGCACTGGAAGCTCGTCATCGACGCGGCCGACCCGCATGCGCAGGCCGACTTCTGGGCCGCCGCGCTGCACTACACGGCCGAGGACAACAGCGCCCTCGTGCAACGGCTGCTGGCCCTCGGCGCGCTGCCCGCCGCGGCCGCCGTCGAGCACCACGGCCGCCCCGCCTTCCGTGACCTGATCGCCGTACGGCATCCCGACGACCCGTACGACCCGGAGACCGGCACCGGACTCGGGCGGCGGCTGCTCTTCCAGCGCGTTCCGGAGCCGAAGGACACCAAGAACCGGCTCCACCTAGACCTGCACCCCGGCGCCGGACGGCGCGCGGAGGAGGTGGCCCGACTGGAGACACTGGGCGCACGAGTACTGCGCGAGGTGACGGAGCCGGCCGGCACGTGGACGGTGATGGCCGACCCGGAGGGCAACGAGTTCTGCGTGCAGTAGGGGTAGGGGTTGCGGACGCCCGGCGGTGTGCCATGGCGGCTGCGTGCACCGGCCTGTTGGGGCCTCGGGAGTGCGGGCCACTCGCCGCAGGCTCGGACCTGCGTGCACGGGCCCGTCGCGGGGCTCAGGAAGCGGGTACGGCGCGGGCCGGTCGCCGGCTCAAGGCGGCGCGCCCACGAGCGCGTTGCGGGGCTCGTGGCCGCGTGCACAGGTCCGCTGCACGGCTCGGGGTGCGCGGCGCCGACCGGTCGTTCCGCTCACGGATGCTGTGCGCGACGACCGGCCGCTCGGCTCAGTGCTGGGCGGCGCGGGCCGCCCTGTCGGTGAGGCGGACCATGCGGGCGCGGGCGGACTCCAGGGGGCGGAGGTCTTCGGCCGCGGGGCCCGGCTCGGCGGTGAGGTCCGTCCACAGGTCGATCAGGTCGCGGCCCAGCCGCAGGCCCTCCTCCGGGTCACGGACGGCACGCCAGGCGGTCGCCGCGCTCTGCACGTTGCCGTAGGCCGCCTCGGCGTCCCGCGCGTCCCTGCGCACGCGGGCGAGGTCCAGGGAGAGCCGGAAGGCACGGACCGGGTCGCCCGCCAAGTAGGCGATGTAGGCGGTCAGTTCGCGCAGGTGCAGCACCTCGGGGTGGCGAGGGCCCAGCGCGGCGGACGCCTCGCCGGCGGTGCGGTCGACGAGTTCCGCCGCCGCCTCGATCCGGCCCGCCCGCACGGCCTCGTTGATCCGCGTCATCGGCCCGGTGAGCAACTCGGCGCCCTCCGCGGTCTCGGTCAGCGGCCCGTCCCCGAGCACCTCCTCGGCGACGGCGTCGAAACCCCGGGGCGGGGTGGGAGTGGCGGTGGTCGCCGGGGCGGGGTCGACGGCGATGGCGCCGGTCGCCAGGGCGGTGGCGGTCGTGCCGAAGGGCTCTCGCCGGGCCGCTTGCGCGGGTACGGTCCGGGCGGGGGCGGGGGCGGGCGCGTCGACGACAGGGGCGGGTGCGGCCATCACGGGGGTCGGTCCGAACTCTCGCGCCTGCGTCCGCACCGCTCCGGACGACACGGGTTCCGGCGCCCTCGGCGGGGCCACGGGCGCCACGCTCCGCCCCTGACGCGGAGTCACCCGCATGGGCTCCCCGGTGACCCGGCTGGAGCCGTCCGCCGAGACCTCCAGGGGTACGACGCAGCCGGCGCAGTCGTCCTGGATCGTGACGCTTATGGGCGTGCCGACGCTGATGGCGAGGCGCTGGAGGTGATTGAGGACGGCCTGCTGGATGTCCTCCCCCGGCGCCGCCACGACCGACGTCCCGCCCACCCATGCGGCACCCGTGCCGAACACCCGGACGGATACCACCGCCGGGTGCGCCACGGGCTGCTGCGCCCGCTTCTTCTCGAAGCTGAGTCGAGCCATCGGTTTTTCCCTCACTCCCCCGGCGTCGCGATCCGGTCGCGCGCGTCGTGCCAACCAGTCTGTCTGTTTCCCCAGCGTTCCGCGTAACCGCGACGTCACAGCCTCGCACCAGCCGCGCCCCCTGGAACCCCTCCGAAGCCCTCTGGAGAAACTTGATTGCGTGTGCATAAAATGCACACGCCAGTAATTGTGATACGACCACACCGCTCACCCTGGGGGACCCATGAATCGCCGCTTCCTGTTCGTCCTCGGCAGCGCCCGCGCCGAGAGCAACACCGAACTGCTGGCCCGCAGGGCCGCCGAGCAGTTGCCCGGTGACGTCGAACAGCGCTGGATCCGTCTCGCCGAGCACCCGCTGCCCGACTTCGTGGACCTGCGCCACGACAGCGACCACGTCCGGCCGGCGCCGGAGGGTGCCACCGGCCTGCTGCTGGACGCCACGCTCGCGGCCACGGACATCGTGATCGCCTCGCCGCTGTACTGGTACTCGGTGTCCAGCCTCACCAAGCGTTACCTGGACCACTGGTCCGCCTGGCTGCGCACCCCCGGCGTCGACTTCAAGGCCACCCTGGCCGGGCGCACGCTCTGGGGCATCGCCGCACTGGCGGGCGACGAGCCGTCGGTAGCCGATCCCTACGCCGGCACGCTCAACAACTCCGCCGCCTACCTGGGGATGCGCTTCGGCGGGGTCCTGCTGGGCAACGGCAGCGCACCCGGTGACGTGCTGATGGACACCGAGGCGCTCACGCGCGCGAAGACCTTCTTCGCACAGGACGCGCCCCTCGCCCGTTTCCCGCACCGGACCGGCTGAGGACCGCCCTCAGGCGCTGATGTCCTTCGTCGTGAACCGCGCCCACGCCGCCGAGCCGAACACGGCCGCGTACAGCGCCTGGAGGCCGAGGTTCTTCACCAGGTCGTCCCAGTAGACGGGGTCGCGTATCAGGTCGGCGAAGGACAGCCAGTAGTGCGAGAAGAAGTACGGCTGCAGCGCGTGCAGCTGGGGTATCTGGTCGAGGATCTGGACGGTGATGAGCAGACCCACGGTGGTCGCCATCGCCGCGATACCGCTGCTGGTGAGGGTCGACACGAACAGGCCGAGGGCCGCCACACCGACCAGTGAGGCGGCGACGACCAGAGCGATCAGCAGGGCCCGGCCGAGCCCGTCGGCGAAGCTGATGCGCGTGCCGGAGATGGTCATCAGGTCGCCGAGCGGGAAGAGCAGCGCCCCGACGATCAGCGCCGAGGCCGCGACGACCAGGGTGGCCAGCAGGCAGAAGGCCATCACGGTCGTGTACTTGGTGAGCAGCAGCCGGGTGCGGCCGGCCGGGGCGACCAGCAGATAGCGCAGGGTGCCCGTGCCGGCCTCGCCCGCGATCGCGTCGCCCGCGACGACTCCGACGGCCATGGGCAGGAAGAACGGCAGTGTCGCGGCCAGCGCCGTGAACACCAGGAACAGGCCGTTGTTGGTGACCTGGCTGATGAACGCCGGCCCTCCGCCGCCCCGGCCCGCCGCACCGTCCCGCGTCTCGATCTTCACCGCGATCCCGACCAGCACCGGCACCGCGGCGAGCACCCCGAGCAGCGCGAGTGTGCACCAGCGGCGGACGGTGGTGACCAGTTCGCTGCGCAGCAGCCCGAACGTCCACAGCGGACTCGGCCGCCGGGCGTCGTGCGCGGCCGGTGCCGTCAGTGCCTCAGCCCGCGACATCGAAGCCCTCCCCCGTCAGTGCCACGAACGCGTCCTCCAGGGAGGCCCGTTCGAGTGTGAAGCCCCGCACCCGCACTCCGGCGCCGACCAGGGCCGCGTTCACCTCGGCGAGGTCCCGCGCGGGCGGTTCACCGGTCACCCGGTCGCCCTCGGCGGTGACGTCCCCGACACCCTGTTCCTTCAGCACCCCGGCCGCCTCGGCCGGGTCCGGGGTGGTCACCACGAGCCGGTCGCGCGCCCCGGCCGCCAGCTCGCCCACCGCGCCCTGCACGAGGAGCCGGCCCTGCGCCATCACCGCCGCATGGGTGCACACCTGCTCGATCTCGTCGAGCAGGTGGGAGGAGAGGAAGACGGTCGTGCCGTCGGCGGCCAGCTCCCTGATCAGGGCGCGGATCTCGCGCATGCCCTGAGGGTCGAGGCCGTTGGTCGGCTCGTCCAGGACGAGCAGCCCGCGCGGCTGGAGATGAGGAAGGTGATGCGGGCCTTGGCCTCGACGACGCCCAGGC
>NZ_JBSGDB010000079.1:0-24346 GCF_053602155.1 Streptomyces sp. NPDC004561 | reverse complement strand
GTCCGGGTACGGCGAGACCGGGCCGGCGGAGGCCGCGTGCGCCACGTGGTGCGGGACGAAGCGGACCTTGGCCGGGTCCAGTCCGGGCACGTACGGGCTGCTCACCGCGGAGGGCGGAAGCTACGGCGTCCCGCTGCTGCTCGCCGGGGTCGCCGCCGCCCTCGCGGGACTGCGGCTGGGCGGCCGCCGTTCGCTGCGCACCCGGTACCGGCCCGACCCGTGGGACGCGCGCGCCTGGCTGGTCGCGGGCTCGGGGGTCGCGGTGGCCGCGCTGCTGACAGTCGCCTCGGCCCGTGATCCCCAGGCGCTGCACCCCGGCGTGGTCCCCCTCGTCGCCCCCACCCTGCCGCTGTGGCCGGCCGCGGCGGTCCTGCCGGCACTGCTGCCCGCCTTCGCCGTACCCAAGGAGTCGCCGTGATCCGCTTCGAGGATGTCAGCGTGACGTACGACGGCGCGGCCGGACCCTCCGTCCGGGGCGTCGACTTCGAGGTGCCGGAGGGCGAACTGGTGCTGCTCGTCGGCCCGTCCGGGGTCGGCAAGTCGACCGTGCTGGGCGCGGTCAGCGGGCTGGTCCCGCACTTCACGGGCGGCACGCTGAGCGGCCGCGTCACGGTGGCCGGCCGGGACACCCGCGCTCACAAGCCGCGCGAACTCGCCGACGTGGTAGGCACGGTGGGCCAGGATCCGCTGGCGCACTTCGTGACGGACACGGTGGAGGACGAACTCGCCTACGGCATGGAGTCGCTGGGGCTCGCCCCGGAGGTGATGCGGCGGCGGGTGGAGGAGACCCTGGACCTGCTGGGCCTGGCCGGGCTGCGGGACCGGCCGATCGGCACGCTGTCCGGCGGGCAGCGGCAGCGGGTCGCGATCGGCTCGGTCCTCACCCCGCACCCGCGGGTGCTCGTCCTCGACGAACCGACCTCGGCGCTGGACCCGGCCGCGGCGGAGGAGGTCCTGGCCGTGCTCCAGCGGCTGGTGCACGACCTCGGCACGACGGTCCTGATGGCCGAACACCGCCTGGAGCGCGTGGTCCAGTACGCCGACCGCGTCGTCCTGCTCCCCGCCCCCGGCGAACCCCCCGTCACCGGCACCCCGGCCGAGGTGATGGCCGTCTCCCCGGTCCACCCCCCGGTGGTGGCCCTCGGCCGCCTGGCCGGCTGGTCCCCCCTCCCCCTCACCGTCCGAGACGCCCGCCGCCGAGCCGCTCCGCTGCGAGAACGCCTGACAGCGGCGACCAACGCCGCCGCAGCCGGCCGTACCGCCGCAGCCGCATCCGACCACCCCGCCCCGGCCGCTGCACCCCGTCGGCGCGGGCAAGCGGACCGGCCCCCGGTCGGCACCGGCACCGTTCCCGCTGTCCGGCGCCTCTTCCGTCGCCGCCCCTCCCCCGTCCCAGAAGCCCCCCGGACCCACATCGCCGAGACGAACTCCCTCTCCGTGCGCCGCGACCGTATCGACGCCCTGCGCGGGGTCGACCTCACCGTGACCCCGGGCGAGACCGTCGCCCTCATGGGCCGCAACGGCGCCGGCAAGTCCACCCTCCTCGGCTCGCTCGTCGGCCTCGTGGCGCCCACCTCCGGCACGGTGACCGTCGGCGGAGCCACCCCGCACCGCGCATCGCCCCGCGACCTCGTGCGCCGCGTCGGCCTGGTCCCGCAGGAACCCAGGGACCTGCTGTACGCGGACACGGTCGCGGCCGAGTGCGCGGCGGCCGACCGGGACGCGGGCGCCGAACCCGGTACCTGCCGGGCGCTGCTGTCGGAACTGCTGCCGGGGATCACGGACGGCACGCATCCGAGGGACCTGTCCGAGGGCCAGTGCCTGGCGCTCGCGCTGGCCGTCGTACTGACCGCCCGCCCGCCCCTGCTCCTCCTCGACGAGCCGACGCGCGGCCTGGACTACGCGGCCAAGGCCCGCCTGGTGACCGTGCTGCGCGCGCTGGCCGCCGAGGGGCACGCGATCGTGCTGGCCACGCATGACGTGGAGCTGGCCGCCGAGGTCGCGCACCGGGTGGTGCTGCTGGCGGAGGGCGAGGTGATCGCGGACGGCGCGACGGCCGAGACAGTCGTGTCCTCCCCCTCCTTCGCGCCGCAGGTGACGAAGATCCTGGCCCCGCAGCGGTGGCTGACGGTGACCGAGGTCAGGGAGGCCCTGGCGTGACCGGCTCCCCACGGGTGCGGGCCGTGCGCCTCGGCCCCCGTTCCGTCGCCGCCCTGGCGCTGGTCGGCGCGGTGGGAGTGGTCGCCTTCGGCTGGCCCTTCCTCGCCCCGCCCACCTCCCAGCTGAGCGCCCACGCCCAGGACGCGCCCTGGCTGTTCGCGGGCCTGCTGGTGCTGCTGGTGGCGGTCGTGGCGGCGACGATCTCCGAGTCGGACCTCGGCCCGAAGGCGGTGGCCATGCTGGGCGTGCTGGGGGCGACCGGGGCGGCGCTGCGCCCGATCGGCGCGGGCACGGCCGGCATCGAGCCGATGTTCTTCCTGATGGTGCTCAGCGGGCGGGTGCTCGGCCCGGGCTTCGGGTTCACGCTGGGCTCGGTGACGATGTTCGCGTCCGCGCTGCTGACGGGCGGGGTCGGGCCGTGGCTGCCGTTCCAGATGCTGTCGATGGGCTGGTTCACCATGGGCGCGGGCCTGCTTCCGGGCCCGGTGCGGCTGCGCGGCCGGGCCGAGATCCTGCTGCTGGCCTGCTACGGCTTCCTGGCGTCGCTCGCCTACGGCACGATCATGAACATGGCCGGCTGGCCGTTCCTGGGCGCCGCGGCCTCGGACATCTCCTTCCACCCGCACGCCTCGGTCGCCGCCAACCTGGCCCGTTTCGTCGCCTACTGCCTGGCCACGTCGCTCGGCTGGGACCTGGGCCGGGCGGTCTGCACCGTGCTGCTGACCGTCGCCCTCGGCCCGGCGGTGCTGCGCGCGCTGCGCAGGGCCACCCGGCGGGCCGCGTTCGAGACCGCGGTCACATTCGAGGGGCCCGCCGCGTGACCTGCGGCACATCCGGCCGCACCCCTGCGTGAGGACTCGTATCCACCGCGCGAGCGAGATGGTGAAGCACCCCACATGACGCACGTCACCTACGATGTGGGGCCGTACTGCGACTTGTCCGATATGTCCGTTCTGACACCCTCGCTGACCTGGGGTTTGCGGCCCACGTCACAGAGGAGACGTTTCCCCTCCATCCGGCCACAACTAGTAAAAGGGGTCATTGCGGACGGGTTTCGGGCCTGCTTATCTGGACGACGTCGCCAGGCGCCACGAGCCCACCCGGGCCGCGGCGCCGACGCATACCGGCCACAGCGCGTGGCCCACTCCATGCGGGCGATCCCCTGTCCCCGACGCAAGAGGTTCTCCGTGTCCGTCTCCTTCATGCGCCGCATCGCTTCCCCGAAGAAGGCCCTCACCACCGCCGCCGTGGCCGCTGCCGCCGCCGGCCTGGCTCTGACCGCGGCGCCCGCCCAGGCCGCCACCCCGGCCACCGCCTCCTCCGCTCAGGCGATCGCGCACAAGATGATCCCGGACGCCGCGCAGTTCAACGCGTTCAGCAAGATCGTCTCGCACGAGAGTGGCTGGAACCCCTCCGCCACCAACAGCTCCTCCGGCGCCTACGGCCTGGTCCAGGCCCTGCCGGGTTCGAAGATGGCATCCGCCGGTGCCGACTGGAAGACCAACCCGGCCACCCAGATCAAGTGGGGCCTGGACTACATGAACTCCCGCTACGGCAGCCCGGTCAAGGCCTGGAGCTTCTGGCAGGCCAACGGCTGGTACTGAGCCGCCCGACGCCACACCCCGCCGCCGCTGAGCCGGCGCGCGATCCGGGCCAGGGCCGCCCGGTACGACCCGTGACGGTCGAAGGCCCCCACGCACAGCACCCGCACCCTCGCCCCCGCCCGGCGAGGGTGCGCGCGCATGTCCGTGCACCGCCCGGCACGCCCTTGCGCACACCCCAACTCGGCCGCCGGTCCGCCGACTTGTCCGCCTCCTGCGTCATCTCCCGAAACGGCAGGGAGACACGCTTCACCCGGACATCCGGGATTCCCCCGCGCCCGTGGTGGAGTTGTCACCACCCTGTCCGTCCGGCGAACCGGAGGAACGATGACGACGCCGACGACGCCGGCCGCTCCGCGGTCGCCGGACCCGGAGGCGCGCGGGCTGCGGCTGGTGGTGGTGCTCCTGACGCTGACCGTGGTGAGCGGTCTGATCGACGCCGTGAGCTATCTGGGCCTCGGCCGGGTGTTCACGGCCAACATGACCGGCAACGTGGTCGTGCTGGGCTTCGCGGCGGCCGGCGCCCCGGGCTTCTCGGTCCCCCACACCGCCGCCTCCCTGGCCTTCTTCCTGCTGGGCGCGGTGGCGGGCGGACGGTCGTCGGCCCGCTTCGGCTCGGGCTCCCGCCGCAGGTGGGCGCGGCTGACGCTGGCGGCCGAGGCGCTCCTGTTGGGCTTCTCGGCGGCGGCGGCCTTCGCCTGGCCGGGCGCCACCGGCACGGTCTACGCCCTCATCGCCCTCACGGCCTTCGCGATGGGCCTGCGCAACGCGACGGTCCGCAAACTCGGCGTCCCCGACCTGACGACCACCGTGCTGACGATGACCCTGACCGGCCTGGCCTCCGAGTCCCGTCTCGGCGACGCCACCGGCCACCGCTCCCCGCGCCGCACCGCCTCCGTGCTCGCGATGCTCGTCGGCGCGGGGCTGGGCGCCTGGCTGGTCGTGCACCGCGGCCTGGGCATCCCGCTGCTGCTCGCGGCGGCCGCCTCCGGGGTGCTGGCGGTGGTGTCCTCCGGGCGGGAGTGAGCGGGCGGACCCCGGAGGAGGCAGGAACCGGGGCGTAGGGACGGGGGTGCTCCTGCCTCCCTCGGGGTCTTCCCCCCGGCGCCGGTCAGCCGGTGGTGACCCGGAGTTCCTTGACGCCGTTGATCCAGGCCGAGCGCAGCCGGCGCGGCGCCTCGGCGAGGGTCAGGCCCGGCATGGCGCCGGCGATCGCGTTGAAGATCAGGTCGATCTCCAGGACGGCGAGGGACTTGCCGAGGCAGTAGTGGGGTCCGCCACCGCCGAAGCCCAGATGGGGGTTGGGGTCGCGGGTGATGTCGAAGGCGTCGGGGTCGGCGAAGACCTCCGGGTCGTGGTTGGCGGAGGCGTAGAAGAGGCCCACCCGGTCCCCCTTCCTGATCTGCACGCCGCCCAGCTCCGTGTCCTGGGTGGCCGTCCGCTGGAAGGAGTTGACCGGAGTCGCCCAGCGCACGATCTCCTCGGCCGTGGTGGCCGGGCGCTCGCGCTTGAAGAGGTCCCACTGGCCGGGGTGGGTCAGGAAGGCGTGCATGCCGTGGGTGATGGCGTTGCGGGTGGTCTCGTTTCCGGCCACCGCGAGCATCAGCACGAAGAAGCCGAACTCGTCGGAGTTCAGGTTGCCCTCGTCCTCCGCCGCCACCAGCGTGGTGACGATGTCCTTCGCCGGGCACTGCTTGCGCTCGGCGGCCATGTTCATCGCGTAGGCGATGATCTCGGCGGCCGACTGCGCGCCGACCTCCTCGGTGATCGCGTACTCGGGGTCGTCGTAGGCGATCATCCGGTTGGACCAGTCGAAGATCTTGGACCGGTCCTCCTGGGGCACGCCGATCAGCTCGGCGATGGCCTGCAACGGCAGTTCGCAGGCGACCTCGGTGACGAAGTCGAAGGGCCCGGAGCGGGCGCGGGCCGCGGCGACGATCGCCTCCGCACGGGCCCGGAGCCGCTCCTCCAGGGCGCGGATCGACCGCGGTGTGAAGCCGCGCTGCACGATCTGGCGCACACGGGTGTGTTCAGGAGGGTCCATGTTGAGCAGGATCAGACGCTGGGCGTCTATCGCGTCGCGTTCGATGTGCTCTTTGAAGCGGATGATCGCGGTGTTGAGGGAGGAGGAGAAGAGTTCCGGGTGCGTGGAGACGTACTTGACGTCGGCGTGCCGGGTCACGGCCCAGTACCCCGCGTCGGCGAAGCCGGCGACGCCGTGCGGCTGCGGTATCCAGCGGACCGGCTCGGTGCGGCGCAGCTCGGCGAACTCCGGGAGGGGCACGCGGTGGTGCAGCAGGTCGGGGTCGGTGAGGTCGAACCCGTCGGGCAGCGCTGGGCAGTGCATCGGCGACTCCAGCCATCTGACGGTCCATCAGCGGGTGCGGTGAACGTAGTAACGGGTTCTACAACTGGCAAGAGGCACAGCACCCCCAATCGGTGCGGAATTCGTGCAGATCGCGACTTCGGCTCTTGCAAGACCCTTGCGGCGAAGGACGTCACGTCAGCAGACTGCACCACAGAACTAGAACGCGTACTAGTTCTGGAGGAGAGCCCTCGGAGAGGATCCGCACCCATGGCCGCCGAACCCGTGATCGTCGAAGCCGTACGGACCCCGATCGGCAAGCGCGGCGGCGCGCTCGCCAACCTGCACCCCGCCTACCTCTTGGGCGAGACCTACCGTGAACTCCTCGGCCGCACCGGCATCCCCGCCGACGCGGTCGAGCAGATCGTCGGCGGCACGGTGACCCATGCCGGCGAGCAGTCCATGAACCCCGCGCGCACCGCCTGGCTGACCATGGGCCTGCCCTACGAGACGGCCGCGACGACGGTCGACTGCCAGTGCGGCTCCTCCCAGCAGGCCTCGCACATGGTGGCCAACATGGTCGCCGCGGGCGTGATCGACGTCGGGATCAGCTGCGGCGTCGAGGCGATGTCGCGGGTGCCGCTGGGCTCCGGCTCCAAGCACGGCCCCGGCAAGCCCTTCCCGGACGAGTGGAACGTCGACCTCCCCAACCAGTTCGAGGCGGCCGAGCGGATCGCCCGGCACCGGGGACTGACCCGGGAGGACGTGGACGCGCTCGGCCTGCGCTCCCAGGAGCGGGCGGCCAACGCCTGGGCCGAGGAGCGCTTCAAGCGGGAGACCTTCGCCGTGCAGGTGCCCACCACCGAGGAGGAGCAGCACGCCGGGCAGGGCATGTGGCGGCTGGTCGACAGGGACGAGGGCCTGCGCGACACGTCCCCGGAGGCGCTGGCCGGCCTGAAGCCGGTGATGCCGACGGCGGTCCACACGGCGGGCAACTCCTCCCAGATCTCCGACGGCGCGGCGGCGATCATGTGGGCGTCCAAGCGGATGGCCCGTGCCCTGAAGCTGCGGCCGAGGGCACGGATCGTCGCCCAGGCCCTGGTGGGCGCCGACCCGCACTTCCACCTGGACGGCCCGATCGACGCGACCAAGGCGGTGCTCGGCAAGGCCGGCATGTCCCTGAAGGACATCGACCTGGTGGAGATCAACGAGGCCTTCGCGTCGGTCGTGCTGAGCTGGGCCCAGGTCTTCGAGCAGGACCTGGAGAAGGTCAACGTCAACGGCGGTGCGATCGCGCTGGGGCACCCCGTCGGCGCGACCGGCGCGCGCCTGATCACCACCGCCCTGCACGAACTGGAGCGCGCCGACAAGGAGTTCGCGCTGATCACCATGTGCGCGGGCGGCGGACTGGCCACCGGCACGATCATCCAGCGGCTGTAGCCGCCCAGTCGACGAAGCTGGAGAACGCGGCGGGGTCGAGCGTGAGGATCGGTCCCGCAGGGTTCTTGGAGTCACGGACGGCGACGGTGGCGGAGGAGGTGTCGGCGACCTCGACGCAGTTGCCGCCCTGATCACTGCTGTAGCTGGACTTACGCCACTTGCTCTCCATAGCGGTCCTCCATCACACGTCGGATCAACTCCGCCGAGTCCTTGAGGGATAGAGCGGCGGCCTGAAGATGATCGTAACGGAGCGAGCAGTCCTTGACGGTGTCCGGGTTCGCGGTCGGATGCGCGCTGCCGTAGCTCTCCGTGTAGACGATGGCGGGGTCACCTGCAAAGCGGTAGACGTCGAACGAGCCGGTCATACCCGCATGTGCGCCGCCCGAGAACGGCAGCACCTGGACGTTGATCCGTGGATCGCCCCCGAGAGACAACAGATGCGCCAGTTGGTCGCGCATGACTTCCCGGCCGCCGATCTCCTGGTGCAGAGCGGCTTCGCTGAGGACGACCCAGAACAGCGGGGGCTCCTCCTTCTCGAAGATCCGTTGCCGAGCCAGCCGTACCGCGGTGCGGTCGTCCAGGCCGGTGTGGTCGATGACGCCGAGCACTGCGCGCGCGTACGCCCTGGTCTGCAGCAGACCAGGGACCATGCCCGTCTCGAAGGAGTAGATCTCCGCGGCCCGCGCCTGAAGCTCCGCCACCTCCCTGAACCACATGGGCAGTTGACTCCGCAGCACCAGATCGACCAGCCGCGAAAGTAACCCACCCGTTCCCAGCGCCGCGTCCACCCGCTCGCTGAACTCCGGTGTCGGTACTTTCCTGGCCGTCTCGATCTGGCCCACCAGCGACCCCGTGTAGTTGATGATGTCGCCGAGCTGCCGTTGCGTGAGGCCGGCCGCCTCCCGGTACCGGCGCAGTTCGAAGCCGTAGTAGTCGAGCGGTGAGGCGCCCGGGTCGAGGGTGTTGATGTGGGCCACGGTCGGTCCCCTCTCAGGCAACTCGGTCCACGATGGGACCCGTTGTATCCGTGCTGTAGCCGAGGGTAGTGACGCCAGGTCAGCCTCGTACCGTGAACCTGAACATTCCCCACACCCCCCAGTACCGCATGCACCTCACGGTCGCCGAGCACTCGGTGGGTCACATCCGCCGCATCGTCGGCTCGCTGCTGCGCGAGTGGGAGCTGACCGAACTGGCCTTCGCCGTGGAGCTGGGCGTGAGCGAGCTGGTCACCAATGTCGTACGGCACGTCCCGGACCGCCGCTGCACCGTCCTGGTGGCCCGGCGGGCGGCGGGGGTCCGGGCCGAGGTGAGCGACGGCGCGCCCCGACTCCCCTGCTCGCCGGGCGAGGTGGACGACGACTCGGAGAGCGGGCGGGGGCTCGCGCTGCTCGATGCCGTGGTCGACGCGTGGGGCGTGTCACCGGGCGTCGGCGGCGGGAAGACGGTCTGGTTCGAGTGCCGGCTGGGCCGAGGCGGCGGCGAGGGCGGCCCGCGGCCCCTGGAACAGGTACGACAGCCCGAAGCCCGCGCCCACCACGACCGCGCCGCCGACGGCGTCCAGCACCCAGTGGTTGCCGGTCGCCACGATCGCCGAGACGGTGAAGAGGGGGTGCAGGAGGCCGAGGGCCTTCATCCACCACTTCGGGGCGGTGACCGCGATGACCACGCCGCACCACAGGGCCCAGCCGAAGTGCAGGGAGGGCATCGCCGCGTACTGGTTGGTGAGCGCGGTCAGGGTGCCGTAGTCCGGCTTGGAGAAGTCCTGGACGCCGTGGACGGTGTCGATGACGCCGAGGCCGGGCATCAGGCGCGGCGGGGCCAGCGGGAAGAGCCAGAAGCCGATCAGGGCGAGGAAGGTGGCGAAGCCGAGGGAGGCGCGGGCCCAGCGGTAGTCGACCGGGCGGCGCCAGTAGAGGACGGCGAGGACGGTCAGCGGGAGCACGAAGTGGAAGGACTCGTAGTAGAAGCCGAAGAAGCCCCGCAGCCAGCCGATCCGCACGACGGCGTGGTTGACCGCGTGCTCGATGTCGATGTGCAGGAAGCGTTCGAGGTCGAGCACGGTCCGGCCGTGGTGCTCGGCGGTGAACCGGCCCGCGGAGCTGCTGCCGCCGGTCGCGGCGAGCCGGACCTGGGAGTAGGCGGCGTAGACGACCCGTATGAGCAGCAGTTCCAGCAGCAGGTTCGGGCGGCTGAGCACCCGGCGGAGGAAGGGCAGCAGGGGGACGCGCCGGAAGCGGGCGGGGACCGCGGGGGCGTACTCGGCCGGGACCGGGACCTGGTAGTACGGCGAGACGCGGGACCGGAAGGGGACGGCCGTGGCGGCGGCCAGGGCCGCGAGCAGCACCAGGTTGTCCCGCAGCGGGTACACCGCCGGCATGTTCGGCACCATCATCTTGACGGGGAGGGTGGTCACCAGGACGACCGCGACCGGCCAGACGTAGCGGTCGGAGGCGCGCTTGCCGACCCGGCCGACCACCGCGAGCAGCAGCCACAGCAGCTGGTGCTGCCAGGCGGTGGGCGAGACGGCCACGGCGGCGCAGCCGGTGATCGCCACGGCGAGCAGGAGCTGGCCGTCGTGCGCGTAGCGGACGGCGCGGCGCAGGGCGAGGGCCGCGACGGCGGCGCCCAGCAGGAAGAAGACCGCTATCTCCAGGGGGCCGGTCAGGTCCAGCCGGAGCAGGGCGCCGTGGAGTGACTGGTTGGCGAGGGCGTCGGCCTTGCCGCCGAGGCCCGCGCCCGCCATGTGGTGCACCCAGTAGGTGTGGGAGTCGTGGGGCATCGCCGCCCAGGCGAGCGCGGTGCAGGCGGCGAAGGCCCCGGCCGTGGTGAGGGCGGCCCGGCGGCGGCCGGTGAACCACAGCAGCGGGGCGAAGAGGAGGACGGTGGGCTGGAGGGCCGCGGCCAGGCCTATGCACAGGCCGCTGGTCCGCTCCCCGCGCACGGTGAAGCAGCCGAGCAGGACCAGCAGCACCGGGATGATGCTGGTCTGGCCGAGCCACAGGGTGTTGCGGACCGGCAGCGACAGCATGAGCAGGCTGATCGCGACCGGCGCGGCCAGCAGGGAGGTGCGGCGGCTGACCGGCTGGGGCAGCGCGCGGGCGGCGACCAGGCCGAGGGCGACGACCAGCAGCAGGGAGCCGAAGGTCCAGCTCCAGCCGAGGGCCTGCTGGGCGGAGCTGGTGAGGGGCTTGAGGACCAGGCCGGCGAAGGGGGTGCCGGTGAACCGGGTCGAGTCGTAGAGGGAGCCCTTCACATGCAGGACGCCGTGCGGGCCGACCCAGGTCTCCAGGTCGGTGAGCCGCTCCCCGCTCGGGGTGCTCAGGACGACGGTCACCTGCCGGATCGCGAGGATCGCCGCCACCGCCCAGAGCCCGAGCCGGGCCGCACACAGGCGCCCCCCGGCCCCGGCCGCTCCGAAGGCATCCGCCGGTCCCCCGCTGTGCTCAACGTTCGCCACGCCTGGTCGGCCTCCCACCCCGTTGTCCCGGGCGGCTTCCGCACCGGGTCACCTCCGCGAACCCTACGAGGCTCGCAGACCCCCCATGGGGGGACGCGGGAAACCCCCGATTCACCTGCGGGACGTTCTTCTTTTGTCCGGAAGACGATCGTGCGCGGAGGGTCCGTTCGCCCCGGTCGGACGCGAGAAGCATCACAGCGCAGGACCGGCTCACCGGCGCGCGAAGGGGCAGACGTGCCTGCATATGCGCCCTTTAGCTGCACCATGCACCTAAGTGCCTACGTGACGTGACAGGCGGTTCACTGCCTATGGTCGGTTTTCGGCCCCTCGCACGTCACCGCCGCCGTCCGGGCCGTGTCCTGTCCCCGTCGAAAGGTAGGCGAGCCCCGTTTTGGCCACCGCCGCTGCCCTCACCCCCCGTTCGAAGACCCGGCGGGCCGCCAAGGCCCGCGACGTCACCGTCACCGATCCCGCGCTCGTCAAACGTGCCGTCAAGGCGGCCGCGCTCGGCAACGCGATGGAATGGTTCGATTTCGGTGTCTACAGCTACATCGCGGTCACCCTGGGCAAGGTCTTCTTCCCTTCGGGCAACCCGACCGCGCAGTTGCTGTCGACATTCGGCGCCTTCGCGGCGGCCTTCCTGGTCCGCCCGCTCGGCGGCATGGTCTTCGGGCCCCTCGGCGACCGTGTGGGCCGGCAGAAGGTGCTCGCCCTCACCATGATCATGATGGCCGTGGGCACCTTCGCGATCGGCCTGATCCCGTCGTACACGTCGATCGGCGTCGGCGCCCCGCTGCTGCTGCTCGCCGCCCGCCTGGTGCAGGGCTTCTCCACCGGCGGCGAGTACGCGGGCGCCTCGACGTTCATCGCCGAGTACGCCCCGGACAAGAGGCGCGGCTTCTTCGGCAGCTGGCTGGAGTTCGGCACGCTCGCCGGGTACATCGGCGGCGCGGGCCTGGTCACCCTCATGACGGCCCTGCTGTCCTCGCACGACCTGCTCTCCTGGGGCTGGCGCGTCCCGTTCCTGATCGCGGGCCCGATGGGCGTCATCGGCCTCTACCTGCGGATGCGCCTGGAGGAGACCCCGGCGTTCGCGGCCGAGGTCGAGAAGGCGGAGGCCGCCCGGCCGAAGGTGCCGCTGCGCGAGATGGTGTCCGGCCAGTGGAAGGCCCTGCTGCTGTGCATGGGCCTGGTGCTCGTCTTCAACGTCACCGACTACATGCTGCTGTCGTACATGCCGAGCTACCTCACCAGTGAGCTGAAGTACGACGAGACGCACGGTCTGCTGGTCGTGCTCGGCGTGATGGCCCTGATGATGATCGTCCAGCCGTTCGCCGGTGCGCTGACCGACCGGATCGGCCGCCGTCCGGTGATCGCGGCGGGCTGCGCGGGCTTCCTGCTCCTCTCCGTGCCGGCCGTGCTGCTGATCCGCCAGGGCAGCCTGCTCGCGGTCGCGCTCGGCATGGGTGCGCTGGGTCTGCTGCTGGTCTGCTTCACGGCCGCCATGCCGGCCGCGCTGCCCGCGCTGTTCCCGACCCGGGTCCGCTACGGGTCCCTGTCGATCGGCTTCAACGTCTCGGTGTCCCTCTTCGGCGGCACGACCCCGCTCGTGGTCACCGCGCTGATCGGGCTGACCGGGAACATGATGATGCCCGCCTACTACATGATGGCCGCGGCCGTCATCGGCGGCTTCGCGGTCTGGCGCATGTCGGAGTCCGCGGGCCGGCCCCTGCCCGGTTCGGCCCCGTCGGTCGAGCAGAGCTAGCGCTGCGACCGGGCTCGCGGCCGTCGCCCGGCCGTGAGCCCGCCCCCGGCTCTCAGGGCTCCCGCGTGAGCGGCTGTGCGCGGTCTCCCCGTGCGAACTTCTCGACGGCCGCGGGGGTGACGGGGGTGAAGAAGTTGACGAGGTTGCCGTCGGGGTCGCGGAACAGCAGCGACCGGTTGCCCCAGGGCATCGTGGTGGGCTCGGCGACGACGTCGGTGACGAAGCCGGTCAGGTTCCGGTGGACGCGGTCCACGTCGTCGACGAGGAACTCGGTGATCACGCTGTGGTTGTCCGCCGGGCGGGCGGAGCCCGGGGCGAACAGCGGGACGGTGCGGGTGCCGGCGATCGCGAGGGTGGCGCCGGCGGTCCTGAGTTCGGCGAAGTCCTCGGTGGCCCACGTCGCCCGCACCCCTGTGACGCGCTCGTAGAACTCGACGAGGCGCGCGACGTCGCCGGTGATGATGCGGATCGAGACGAAGTCCATGGTGTTCTCCTTGGCTGCTGAGCTGCTGCACTCCGCAGGCTAGGAGAAATAGGGGACAGAATCGGTCCTGTATTCGCCTAGGCTGTCAACCATGCCCCGACCCACCGGCCGCGTGCTGACACTCCTGGAGCTGCTGCAGTCGGGCGGCACCCGGACGGTGGCCGAACTCGCCGACCGGCTCGGCGTCGACGGGCGTACCGTGCGGCGGTACGTGGGCCAGCTGATCGACCTCGACATACCCGTGGAGTCGGTGCGCGGCCGCTACGGCGGGTACCGGCTCGCCCCCGGGTACCGCCTGCCTCCGCTCATGCTCAGCGACGACGAGGCGCTGGCCGTGCTGCTCGGCCTGGTCGCCGGCCGCCGGGCGGGGCTGACGACGACGGAGCACACGGCGAGCGAGACGGCGTCGGCCAAGATCCGGCGGGTGCTGCCCAGGCACCTCGCCCGCCGGCTCGACACCGTCCTGGAATCCCTCGCCTTCACGGACGAGCCCGCTGAGTTCGCCGCCCCGGACGCCGGGACCCTGCTCACCATCGCCGACGCGGTACGCCACCGCCGGCCGGTCTCCCTCAGGTACACCGGCGGCGACGGCAGGCTCAGCGAACGCACGCTGCATCCCCACGGGATCGTCGCCCACTCGGGCCGGTGGTACGTCACGGGCGAGGACGCCGGGATCGGCGAGCACCGGACCTTCCGGCTCGATCGCATCGCGGACGCGAGGACCCTGCCCGGCTCGTTCGAGGCGCCCGTGGGTCCCGGTCCCGCGGAGCGCCTGCTGTCGGGGTTCGCCACGGCCGCGTACCGGCACGAGGTGACCTTGCGGATCCACGGAACGGTCGAGCGGATCCGGGCCCACCTTCCCGCCGGCGTCGCGAGCCTGGAGGAGCACGAGCCGGTGGCGGACAGGGAGCGGACGCCCGAACGCTGGCTGCGCGTCCAACTGCGGGCGGAGCGGCTCGACTGGCTGCCTCCCGTACTCGCCTCGATCGACCGGCCGTTCGTCATCGAGCGCCCCGACGAACTGCGCGACCTCGTCGTCGCGTTCGCGGACCGCCTCGCCTCCCGCGCCCGCCGGGCCTGACGGCGACACGGACCCCGGCCGCGTCGGGAACGGAACCGTTTCGGCACCGCCGCCGTCTGTTGCCCTGTTAGCGGCGACACGGGGGACGGTTCATGCGGAAGTTGCACGCCACACGCGTACTCGGGGTCGTCCTCGCCCTGCTCGGCATCCAGCTGGCCTGGCTCGTCGCCCCGGCCTACGCCTGCGGCTGCGGCGCCATGGTGACCGACCCCGCCTCCCGGCTGGCCGTGTCCAGCGAGCAGTCGATCCTCCGCTGGGACGGCCGGCAGGAGCAGATCGTGATGCGCCTGACCGTCGACGGCGACGCCGACCACGCGGCCTGGATCATGCCGGTCCCGCACCGGGCGACCGTCCGCCTCGGCGACCCCGCCCTCTTCGGAGAGCTGCGGTCGGCCATCGCCCCGGTGCACCGCACCCGCCACCACTTCTGGCCGGAGAGCGGCGACTGGCCCTTCGCCGGGAACGGCGACGCCGTCGGCGCCCCGCCCGCGGCGGGCGGCGTCGGCGTGGTCGGCCGGCAGCGGCTCGGCCCGTTCGACGTGGCCCGGCTGACCGCCACCGACCCGGACGCCCTCGCGAACTGGCTGCACACCCACGGCTTCCCCCTTCCCGCCCGGCTCCGTACCGCCCTGCGGCCGTACGTCGAGCAGCACTGGGAGTACGTGGCCGTACGCCTCGCCCCGGACACCCGGGGAACCGCGCTGCACGGCGCCCTCGACCCGCTCCACCTCACCTTCGCCGCCGACCGCGCCGTCTACCCGATGCGCCTGTCCCGCCTGGCCCGCACCCCGCAGTCGCTGGGCCTGTACGTCCTCGCCGCGCACCGGATGGAGACGCGCACGTCGATCGGCGGCATGCAGCCGCAGACCGCCTTCGCGGGCCGCCTCGGCACCCGGCACGACGCCCTGGGCGAGCTGGCCCGCGGCACCCCGTATCTGACGGCGCTCACCCAGCAGTTCCCGGAGCCGGGCCGGATCTCCGGCGACCACGAGTTGCGCCGGGCCGCCACGGACACGCGGGTCCGGCAGGTGGTCTACGACGACGAGCTGCGCGAGGTCGCCGGGTTCCCGGCCTGGCTGCTGACGGCGGGCGGCGCACTGCTCGCCGCCGCGGCCGCCGCCGTCGCCGCCGTCGTGGTCGTACGACGCTCACGGCGGCCGGTGACTCCCCCGCCGCCTGTGCAAACGTCGCCGATCTCCCCCTCCGCGCCGCCCGGCTGAGAGATGATCGAGGAGGGCAGGTCAAGGAGCCTTGAGACAGACACTCGGGAAAGGCAGCAGGCGCATGAGCGGGTCGCAGCTCTGGGACGACGTCGACGACTACTTCATCAGCCAACTCTCGCCCGACGACGAGGCGCTGCGGGCGGCCCTGACGGACAACGACGCCGCCGGGCTGCCGCCCATCGGGGTCACGGCCTCGCAGGGCAAACTCCTTCAGCTCCTCGCGCAGGTGCAGGGCGCGCAGCACATCCTGGAGATCGGCACGCTCGGCGGGTACAGCACGATCTGGCTGGCCCGCGCCCTGCCGGAGGACGGCAGACTGATCTCCCTGGAATACAGCGCCAAGCACGCCGAGGTGGCCGTCCGCAACCTCGCCCGCGCGGGCCTGGACCGGATCGCGGAGGTGCGGGTGGGTCCGGCCCTGGAGTCGCTGCCCAAGCTGGCCGACGAGAACCCGGCCCCCTTCGACCTGGTGTTCATCGACGCCGACAAGGCCAACAACGCGCACTACGTGGAGTGGGCGCTGCGGCTCACCCGGGCGGGCAGCCTGATCGTCGTGGACAACGTGGTGCGCGGCGGCCGGGTCACCGACGCGGACAGCACCGAGCCGGACGTGGTCGGCACCCGTGCGGCGATCGAGCTGATCGCCACCCACCCGAGGCTGACCGGCACGGCGATCCAGACGGTCGGCCACAAGGGCCACGACGGCTTCGCGCTGGCCCGGGTGCTGGGCTGAGGGACCCCGGCGGGCGGCTCAGACCTCGTGGTAGAAGCCGACGTTGACGCTGCGCGGCGCGGTGCGGTCCTGGACGACGATCTCCCCGGCCCCGCCGCGCGGCAGCGCCACGGTCGCGCCGTAGGCGAGGGGCTGCGTGTACTCCCCGGCCGTCAGCCGCACCTCGGACGCCGGGTCGGCCTGCGAGCCGCGCAGCCAGGTCACGTACCAGGTGCCGTCGGGCGCGCAGCGGAACTCCAGGTGGACGCGGGAGATGAACAGCCAGTCCTCGGGGGTGACCAGCCGGCACAGGGACCCGTCCCGGCCGACCCGCAGCGTGGCGCCAGGCTCGCTCGGCGCGTCGGCCAGCGTCATACCGGCGGTGGCGCCCGCGTCGGGTGCGGAGACGGTGGCCATGGTGAGTTCGAGCACGTGCTTTCCCCCTGAGACATCCCTGCGCGGCCGGCGGTCTGCCGTACTGCGTACCGCCGCCGAATGATAAAACGCCCGGCCGGGCCGCGTCCGGCACAATGGACTCGTGACCGAGCGAAAGCCACCGGGCGTGCCGTTCGAGTCCTGGGTCGACAAGCAGATCCGGGACGCGCAGACACGAGGTGCGTTCGAGCGGCTGCCGGGGGCGGGCGAGCCGCTGCCCGCCGAACTCGAGTCCGCCTACGACGAACTGTGGTGGGTCAAGCGGAAGATGGCGCGCGAGGGCCTGGCGGTGCTGCCTCCCGCCCTGGCCCTGCGCAAGGAGGCCGAGGACGCGCTGACGGCGGCCTACGCGGCGCCCTCGGAGCGGATCGCCCGGAAGATCATCGAGGACGTCAACGTCAGGATCCGCGACATGATGTTCAAGCCGCCGCCGGGTCCTCCGCTGGGGAAGAAGCCGTACGACGTCGACGAGGTCGTACGGGAGTGGCGGCGGCTCAGAACGTCAGAGGTGTAGCAGGCGTCCGGCCAGCTCCCGGTAGTCGCGCAGGGCGAGCCGGAGCTGTTCGGTGTCGGTCTCGGCACCGCTTCCGCGGCCCTCGGTGCCCTCCCAGGACATGCGCAGGCTGCGGCGGCGCCGGGTCACGGCCTCGCCGAAGCGCGCGGCGATCTCCTCCAGGGCCCGGTCGGCCTCCTCGACGGCGCCCCTGGGCTCGTCCACGAACCCGGCGGTCACCTGCCGGATCCGCTGCTCCCAGCGGTCGGTCTCCTCGTGCGGCAGCAGCGGGGCGCCGGTGCCGGAGGGCGCGTCCACGGCCTCACCCGTGGCGGCGGACCGGCCGCCGGCCGGGGGCGCGGGCCAGGCGTCCGTGCCCGTGGTCTCGGTGGTGCCCGCCTCGCGGCCGGTGACGTCACCGGGCGAGGGTGCGCCCAGCCCGTCCTCCGGCATCGGGTCCTCCTGCGCCAGGGTGTCCGGGCCGGGAGCGGACGTGCCGAGATCGCGCTCGCCGCCCGCGCCCGTCGACGCCTCCCGCATTCCTGCGTGCCCGTCCACGCCGGGCGCACCGGTGCCGGTCCGCCCCGCCGCGGAGGCGGTGTCCGGGGTGCCCAGGTCCTCCGTGCCGGGGCGCAGCCCCTCCGTGCCGTGCTGCCGGTCCGGTTCCCGGGGGGTGCGGTCGTCCGCCGCCGGTCCTTCCCCGCCGGGGCCGACCGTGCCGGGCAGCCGTCGCACCCGTGCCTGCGCCACGGCCTCGCCGGAGGCGTCCGGCGACCGGTCCGCCCCCGGCTCGCCCGGCAGTCGCTCGCCCGGCGTGGGCTGCCTGCCCGGCCGCTCCTCGGAGACTGCGTCCTCCGGGGCCCACTCGTCGTCCGGCGCGGAGGCGGAGCGCCCGGTGGGGCTCCGCTCGTCGCCGGAGTCGGTCGTCCTGTCCGACATGGCGCTCAACTCTCCTTCGGTCGGCCCTTGCTGAGGGACCACTGCGTGTGGGAGCGATCGTGGGAGCCGGCGCCGGAGGACGCGCGGTGTCGGCCGGCCTGGGAGCCGGTGCTGGTCAGGTCGTCGAAGAGGGCGTGCGCGCCGACGAGGGCGGTACGCATCTCCTCGGTGCCGGCACCGGACTCGCTCAGGGTGCCGCTCGCTCCGGCCCGGGCGACCCGGTGCACCTGCCGGTAGCCGTCGACGTGGTCGGCGTGGTGCACAGAGAGCGCGGCGAGCTGCTCCTCGTAGCGGCCGCCGTCCGGGTAGCCGCGGACGGCGGCGAGTTCGGCGAGCAGCTGGTCGGCCTCGGTCACGGCCTGCCGCGGGGAATCCACGAAGTGTTCCTGGACGCTGGTCCAGCGGTCCGCGTAGTGGTCCCGGTCCGCCTGGCCCAGGGGCCGTTCCCGCAGGTCGCCATGGCGCTCGACGCGTTCGCTGAGCTCCCGCTCGGCCGCCTTGGCGTCCCCGTCGTGCACGGCCACGGTCCGCTCGTACTCGGGCCCGAAGCGCCGCTTCAGACCCGTCCCGCCGCGGCGGGCGAGCAGGACGGCGGCGGCTGCTCCGAGGACCACGACCGCCACGATCACGATCAACAAGATGATCAAACCTGTGGACATGGTTGCCTTCCGATCGGACCGGCCCGGCCGGCCGGTCATCCGGTTCTCCATTCGGATGACCCGGAAACTTGTCCACAAACGGCGGTCAGTCCCCGAAACGGCGCAGTCCGGTCACCGACCACACGGTCGCGATGCGTCCGTCCACCACCTCGAACAGGTCGATGCCGCTCTTGCGCACACCGCCCGGCGCGGTCACGTACCAGCAGCACGCCACCCGCCCCGGCGGGCCGTCCACCAGCGGCGTCCCGTCGACGGTGTACCGCAGCCCGGGGTGCTTCTCGCGGAAGGCCCGGATGTAGCCGACGATCCCGTCCGGGCCGTGGATCCCGTCGGTGGCCGCGTTCTGCGGGTCGTTGCCGAAGCGGATGCGGAAGCCGGGCGCGAGGAAGGCCTCCGGGTCGCCGAAGTCGCCGTTCCACAGGGCGGTCCAGCGGTCGAAGAGGGCGATGCCGGCGGGGGTGGTGAGGGTGCCGGTCGTCGGGGTTGCGGAGGTCATCGGCTGGTGCCTTTCACTGGGCTTCCGTCGGGAACGGGCATCAGCTTCCGCCCCCTTCGCGACACCCCCATGTCGGTGATTGCCGTCACGTTCACAGCTCGCCGAGCGGCACCAGGTCCGAGCCGAAGGTGTGGAGCGCGGCCAGGTCGACGGCGCGGTGCGGGGCCTGCTCGTCGAGGGCCCTGACCGTGCGGACGCGGTCGAGGCGGAAGCCGCGCGCCGCGTCCCGCAGCCGGCACCAGGCCACCAGGTACCAGTGCTCCTCGCCGCCGAGGAAGCCGAGCGGTTCCACGTCCCGCTCGGTGACCCGGCCCGCCGCGTCGGCGTAGTCCAGGCGCAGCACCCGGCCGGCCGTCAGCGCCTCGCGCAGCGCCGCGGGCACCACCGGCCGGGCGGGCCGCGCGGGGCGCGCCGCCGGGACGAGCAGCCGCACCCGGTCGGCCAGTTCGGCCGCCGCCCGCCGCTCCCGCCCGGGCATCACGGCCAGCACCTTGTGCAGTGCGCTGCGCGCGTCCGCCTCGAACGGCGTCCCGTCCAGACTGCGCAGTGCAACCGCGAGGGCGGTTGCCTCGGCCGGTGTCATGGACAGCGGCGGCAGGGTGCGCTCCCGGTCGAGGACGTATCCGCCGGTGCGGCCGGGCTCCGCGTGGATCGGCACCCCGGACTGCTGGAGGGCGGCCAGGTCGCGCTCGACGGTGCGGACACTGACCTCGAAGCGGCGGGCGAGCGTACGGGCGCTGCGGGGGCGGGGCGCCGCGGCGCGCAGCTCCTCGACGAGGGCGTAGAGACGGTCGGTGCGGTTCACGACGAACAGTGTCCGCACATCCGCTCCCCGAAGTATCCGGTTGCGGAAGGCCCGTCCCCGCGCCCGAGAATGACCGGCATGACGTGGACGATCAGCCCGGAGCCGTACGACTCGCCGGCCGCCGCCGCGCTGTGGCGGGCGTACTACACCGAGGTCAGCGACCGCTGGTACCTGCTGCACGAGGGGCACCGGACCGATCCGGACGAGCTGGAGCGGGGCATAGCGGCCGGGACGGGCGCCGAACTCTCCCCGCCCGCAGGGCAGTTGCTGATCGGGCGGTACGACGGGGAGCCGGCCGGCTGCGCGGGCGTACGGCTGCTGGAGCCGGACACGGCGGAGCTGACGCGGGTGTTCGTGGCGGAGGGGACGCGCGGCCGGGGCGGTGCCGCGCTGCTCGTCCGCGCCGCCGAGGAGGCCGCCCGCGCCCTCGGCGCCCGGCGGCTGATCCTCGACACCCGCGGCGACCTGGTCGAGGCCCGCGCCCTGTACGCCCGCCTCGGCTACACCGAGACCGGCCCGCACAACGCCGACCGGTACGCCGAGCATTGGTTCCGCAAGGAGCTGGCCGCCGCGGTCACCTGACCCTGGCCACCGTCCCGTTGTGCGGCCGCTCGCGCGCGGATCCGCACAGCTCGCCGGTCAACTCCTTGACCAGTTGCATCAGGTCGGTGGAGCGGCCCGGCTGCCACCAGTCGCCCAGCAGTTCGGCGAGGGACTCCTCGCGGGCCCGGGCGAGCCGCTCGGCGACCTCGCGGCCGGACTCGGTCAGATACAGCTCCAGGCCCCGGCGTTCGGCCAGGCGCCGCTCCTCGACCTGACGGGCGGCGGCGAGGACCGCCTCCAGCGGGACCGGGCTGCGCTCGGCGAGCACGCCCGGCTCGACGGAGCCGTACCTGCGGATGCGCAGCAGCATCCAGCTGGTGGCGGGCAGCAGGTCGTACCCGGCCCGACGGGTGATCTCCACATAGATCTCGCGGCGGCCCTCACGGGTGCCCAGCAGGGACAGGGCGCGGCAGACCTCGTCGTAGGAGGAGCGCTCCACCGGGTTGGGCGCGATGGTCTCGGAGACGTCCGGCGCGGTGACCGAGCCGCGCAGCCGGTCCTCCTTCAGGAACCACGCCAGCGCGAAGGCGAGCAGGGCGACGGGGGCCGCGTAGAGGAAGACGTCCGTGATGGACGAGGCGTAGGCGTGCAGGGCGGCGGGGCGCAGCGCGGGCGGCAGGCCGGCGATGCCCCGCGGGTCGGACTTCAGCGTGTTCGCGTCGACGCCGGGCGGCAGGCGCACGCCCCGGAAGGCGGCGACGAGGTTGTCGCCGAGGCGGCTCGCGAAGACCGTGCCGAAGATGGCGACGCCGAAGGAGGCGCCGATGGAGCGGAAGAAGGTGACACCGGAGGTGGCGACGCCCAGGTCCTCGTACGAGACGGCGTTCTGCACTATGAGCACCAGGACCTGCATGACCAGGCCGAGCCCGAGGCCGAACACGAAGAAGTAGGCGCTCATCTCGGCGGTCGAGCTGTGCTCGTCCAGCCGGTGCAGGAGCAGCAGGCCGATGGCCGTGACGGCGGTGCCGGTGACCGGGAAGACCTTCCAGCGGCCGGTCCGGCTGACGATCTGCCCGGAGATCGTGGACGACAGCAGCAGGCCGATCACCATCGGCAGCATGTGCACCCCGGACAGGGTCGGCGAGATCCCGTGCACGACCTGGAGGAAGGTCGGCAGATAGGTCATCGCGCCGAACATCGCGAAGCCGACGATGAAGCTGATGACGGCGGCCAGGCTGAAGGTGCGGATGCCGAACAGCTTCAGCGGCAGGACGGGTTCGGCGGCCCGCCGCTCCACGAACACGAACGCCACGGCGAGCAGGACGCCCAGCACGGCGAGCCCGATGATCTGGGGCGAGGCCCACGCCCAGGTCGTGCCGCCGAGGGAGGCGACGAGGACCAGGCAGGTGGCGACCGAGGCGATCAGCAAGGTGCCGAGGTAGTCGATGACGTGGCGGGCGGCGCGGCTCGGGATGTGCAGGGCGGTGGCGATCACGGCGAGCGCGACGATCCCGACGGGCAGGTTGATGTAGAACACCCAGCGCCAGCTCAGATGCTCGGTGAACAGCCCGCCGAGCAGCGGCCCGAGCACGCTGGTCGCGCCGAACACCGCGCCGAACAGACCCTGGTAGCGGCCGCGTTCACGGGGCGGCACGATGTCGCCGACGATCGCCATCGACAGCACCATCAGCCCGCCGCCGCCGAGGCCCTGCAGCGCCCGGAAGCCGATCAGCTCGGGCATGTTCCGTGCCATGCCGCAGAGCGCCGAGCCGATCAGGAAGATCACGATGGCGGTCTGGAACAGCCGCTTGCGCCCGTACTGGTCGCCGAGTTTGCCCCACAGCGGGGTCGCGGCGGTCGAGGCCAGCAGATAGGCGGTGACCACCCAGGACAGGTGCTCGAGGCCGCCGAGGTCGCTGACGATGGTGGGCAGCGCGGTCGACACGATGGTCTGGTCGAGAGCGGCGAGCAGCAGCCCGAGAAGCAGGGCGCCGATCGAGACGAACACGTTGCCGGAGACGTGCTCGGCGGCGCTTGCCTCCTTCTCCGTGCCGTGCGTGTCCAGGGCCATGGAGACCTCCCGGGGCTCGACTCGGGTGAACCGATTCCATCCTGGTCGGTGTCACCACTTATGGCCTGTTGAGTCCTGCGGATGTGGAGAAGTTCCGCATAGTCTCTGAATCTTCCGAGGGGAGAGTGGCGAACGTGAACGGGGAGAAGGGCACCGTGTGCCCGGAGTGCGGGACACCGAGGGGTGCGGACCACACGCCGTCGTGCGACTGCACCGAGCGCGCGTCCGAGGCCCTACGAGCGACCCGCACGGCCCAGGCGGCAGCGGCAGAGGACTTCGACCCCCTGCGCATACGCCCCTACGTCGACGTGCCCACCGGAACTGGGACGACGGGGCGGATACCGGGGGACGCGGGGGCGGAGACGGAGGCCTGCACGGTCGCGGGCGCCGCCCCGGATGGCGAGGCGGGGCGGACTCGGGGGGACGCGGGTGCGGGGGCCGACGCGGGTGCGGACGGCAAGGAGACGCGCCCGGCGCCGCGCAGGGCCGCCGACACCGATCCGGAGGACAAGGCCAGGTGGACTCGGGGGAACGCGGACGCCGACCCGGAGGGCAAGGCTTGGCGGACTCCGGGGGCCGCGGACACGGGTAGCGGCGCCGCGGCCGGGCGGACTCAGCCGGTGCCGGTCGCGGACGCCGGGCGGACTCGCCCCGTCCCATCCGGTAAGGCCGCGCGGACTCACCGCATCCGCCCCACGGGCGTCGACGCGGACGCCGGGTGGGCTTCGGGGGACGCGGACACGGGGGCCGGCGTCGAGGCCGGGCGGACTCAGCCGGCGGCGGTCGCAGACGCCGGACGGACTCCCCCGGTGCCGGTCGCGGATCCAGTACTCACCCCCGACAGCGAAACAGTGGACGGCGTGGAGACTCGCCCGGTGCCGCTCGTGGCGGCCACGGCTTCGCCGCACCCCGAGGCCGGTCCACGGGGCTTCGAGGGGGCTCCGGGCGGGGGCGAGCCGTCCGGGCCCGGGGTGGCGGGGCACCGGCGCCGGCGCCGTATGGCGTTGCTGGCGGCCGGGAGCGCGGGCGTGGCGGTCGTGGCGGCGGCCGGGTTCGCGCTGCTGTCGTACCACGCCCCGGCCCGGGACCAGGCGGCCCAGGAGGTCAGGGAGAGCGTCCCGGACGTCACCACGCGGGGCCCGGCGAGCCCGACGCCGCCCGGCAGTCCCTCGGCATCCCCGCCGGCCGCGCCGCCACCCGTCCCGTCGGCGACCCGGAGCCTGCCGTCCTCACCGACGCCGACCCCGACGCCATCCCCCCGCGCCTCCCGCCCGGCCTCCCCCACCCCGGCCGCGACGCTCTCCGCCGCCCCGCGTGCCACCCCCGCCGGGGCACCTGTGCTCCAAAGCGGCGACTCGGGCCCGGAGGTGACGGAACTCCAGTACCGCCTCTGGCAGTTGAACCTGTACGGCGACCAGTTCAACGGCGTCTTCGGCCTCCCCGTCGAGAACGCCGTACGCACCTACCAGCTGGCCCGCGGCATCCAGGGCGACCCCCTCGGCGTCTACGGCCCCGCGACACGCTCAAGCCTGGAGTCGGAGACACGGCGGCCCTAGGGGGCGTCGTTTGGATCATCGCGGCGTCGCGGGGTATGGCACGCCCATCTGCGGCGTTGTCGTCGATCGCCGACGCTCCGCGTCGACTCCCTCCTCCGCCTTGCAGCCGCACGCACCAGAC
>NZ_JBSGDB010000078.1:0-24517 GCF_053602155.1 Streptomyces sp. NPDC004561 | reverse complement strand
GACCTGATGGCGGACGTCGTGTGGCACCTGGGCCAGCCGAACGCCGACTCGATCGAACGGCGGCCGCCCGTGGACCTGCTCCGGGGAGGCCTCCGGGGCCCGGCCGACGGTCTCCTCGGTCGCCGGGTCGACGACCTCGTAGTGCCCGCCGTCGGGCTCGGCCCAGGCGCCGCCGACGAACAGCCGCTGTCCGTCGGTCACCGGGTGCTCACCGTCCCGGTGTCCCGGCCGGAGCGCAGCACCTTCCCGGGCACGGCCCCGCTCACCACGTCGTCCCGAATGGCCTCGACGCCGTTGACCCACACGGCCCGTACCCCGATGGCCTTCGAGTCCAGGCGCGGGCTGTCGCCCGGCAGGTCGTGCACCAGGGTGGCCGGTCCGGCGTCGATGCGCTCGGGGTCGAAGAGGACGAGGTCGGCGTGCCAGCCCTCGGCGATCCGCCCCCGCTCCCGCAGTCCGAAGAGCCGGGCGGGGTCGTCGGTCAGCATCTGCACGGCCCGCTCCAGGCCCAGCAGCCTCCGCCCGCGCAGACAGTCCCCGATGAACCGGGTGGTGTACGGCGCCCCGCACATCCGGTCCAGGTGCGCCCCGGCGTCGGACCCGCCGAGCAGGACGTCCTCGTGCCGCCAGGTCTCGGCGCGCAGCGCCCAGGAGGCGGGGTCGTTGTCGGTGGGCATGGGCCACAGCACGGTACGCAGCTCGTCGGCGGCGCAGATCTCCACCAGGCAGTGGAAGGGTTCCTGTCCCCGCTCCGCGGCGACGTCCCGGACCATCCGTCCGGTCAGCCCGGCGTTGGCCTCGCTGTAGGTGTCGCCGATGACGTACCGGCCGAAGTTCGCGAGCCGCCGGAAGACGCCGGCCTCCTTGGAGCGGGCGCGCCGCAGCATCTCCCCCCGGACGCCGGGGTCGCGCAGCCGCGCGATCCGCTCCAGGACCGGGAGCCCCAGGATCTCGCCCCATCCGGGGATCAGGTTGAGGGCGCAGAAGGTGCCGAGGGACATGTTCATCGGGGTGAGGATCGGCATGGTGAGCGCGACGACCCGGCCGCCCGCCTTGCGCGCCCGCTCGCTCGCCAGCAGCTGCCGGGGCACCCGCTCGGGCACGGCCGCGTCGACGGTGAGCACGTTCCAGTTCAGGGGCCGGCCGGCCGTCGCGCTCATCTCGGTGAGCAGTTCGATCTCGGCGTCGCTGAACTGGTCGAGGCAGCCGGCGACGATCGCCTCGATCTGGGTGCCCTCGTGCTCCCCGACGGCCCGGGACAGCGCGAGCAGCTCCGCGGGCCGCGCGTGCCGGGAGGCGACGGGCCGCCCGTCGCCGTCGGAGTGGGTGGAGGACTGGGTGGTGGAGAAGCCCCAGGCTCCCGCGTCCATCGCCTCGTGCAGCAGCCGCACGATCCCGGCGAGTTGCCCTTCGTCGGGCTGCCCGCCCACCGCGTCTGGCCCCATCACGTGCCGGCGCAGGGCGCAGTGCCCCACCATGAAGCCGGCGTTGACGGCCGTCCGCCCTTCGAGGGCGTCCAGGTACTCCCCGAAGGAGTGCCAGCTCCAGGGCGCCCCCTCCTCCAGCGCCACCAGGGACATGCCCTCCACCCTGGACATCATCCGGCGGGTGTAGTCGGCGTCCCCCGGGCGGCCGGGGTTGAGGGGCGCGAGGGTGAAGCCGCAGTTCCCGGCGGCGACGGTGGTCACCCCGTGGTTCAGCGAGGGCGTCGCGTAGGGGTCCCAGAAGAGCTGGGCGTCGTAGTGGGTGTGGGGGTCGACGAAGCCGGGGGCGAGGACCATCCCGGTGGCGTCCTCGGCGGTGCGGGCCTCCTCGGCCACGGTCCCGATGACGGCGACGCGGCCGTCCCGTAGGCCGACGTCGGCGGTGTACGCGGGTGCGCCCGTCCCGTCCACGACGGCTGCACCCCTGATGACGTGATCGAGCATGGGGCTCCCTTTCCGACTGCGGGGACTCGTCCCGTCCGAAGGGGCGAGCGCTCAGGCCTCCTGACGGAACCGCGTGGTCCGGTGAACGGGATCCGTGTCGATCTTCGGGATCACGTGCTCCCCGATCAGCCGGATCGTCCGCAGCGTCTCCTCCTTCGGCACCCCCACCGGCAGCCCGAAGCTCAGCTGGTCGGCGCCCGCCTGCTCCCACCGCTTGCACTGGCGCACCACCTCGTCCGGATCGCCGCAGATCAGCAGCTCCTCCTCGATGAGCAGCTCCACGAACTCGGGCGTGTACTCGGGCAGCGTCTCCGGCCACTCCGGGAAGCCCTCCGGCCGGGGGAAGGTGTCGTGGTAGCGGAAGACCAGCGAGGGCAGATAGTGCAGCCCGCCGTTCACCGCGGTCTCGACGGCCTCCGCGTGCGTCGGCGCGCAGATCGCGGTGGTGGTCACCATCACGTTGTCGTTCACGAAGTCGCCGACGGGCTCCGCGTTCACGACCGCCGTCTTGTACTGCTCCAGCACCCACTCCATGTCGGAGACCTTCTGGATGCTGAAGCCGAGCACGCCGAGCCCCTTGCGCGCGGCCATGGCGTACGACGGCGGGGAGCCGGCCGCGTACCACATCGCCGGGTGCGACTTCCCGTACGGCTTCGGCAGGACCTTGCGCGGCGGGAGCTGCCAGTGCTTGCCCTGGAAGCCCGCGTACTCGTCCTGGAGCCACATCTTCGGGAACTCGGCGATGGTCTCCTCCCAGATCTCCTTCGTGTGGTTCATGTCCGTGATGCCGGGCAGGAAGCCGAGTATCTCGTGGCTGCCGGCGCCCCGGCCGCTGCCGAACTCGAAGCGGCCCTCGCTGAGGTGGTCCAGCATGGCGACCTTCTCGGCCACCTTCACCGGGTGGTTGACCTGGGCGAGCGGGTTGAAGATCCCGGAGCCTAGGTGGATGCGCTCCGTCGCGTGCGCCAGGTAGCCGAGGAAGACGTCGTTGGCGGACAGGTGGGAGTACTCCTCCAGGAAGTGGTGCTCGGAGGCCCAGGCGTACTTGAAGCCGGACTTGTCCGCCTGGATGACGTACTCGGTCTCCTCCATCAGCGCCTTGTGCTCGGCGAGCGGGTCGGTCTCGGCCCGCTTGCCCACGTATCCCTGTACAAAGAGCCCGAATTCCACGGCGGTTCACCGTCCCCGAGATTTTCTGACGTTCCGTCAGATCCAGTCTGTCGGCCGACTGTCGCACCGGCCGCCGCGAGCGTCAATAGCCGACGGCCGGTCAGGTACGTCAGATGACGCTGACCCCCGCCAGCCATCCGCCGTCGATCACGAACGGCTGCCCGGTGATGTACGAGGAGTCGTCCGAGGTGAGGAAGAGGGCGAGCCGTGCCACCTCCTGCGGCTGCCCGATGCGCCCGAGCGGCACGAGCCCCCGGTACAGCTCGTCCAGGGCCCGGCTCATCTCCTCGGGGTCGGCGTCCGGGTCCAGCCGGGCCGGGTTGGACATGGCGGTGTCGATGGCGCCCGGGCAGACGGCGTTGACCCGTATCCGCCGGTCCGCCAGCTCCAGTGCGGCCACCCGGGTCAGTCCGAGCACGGCGTGCTTGGTGGCGGCGTACGCGCCGACGGCCGCCATGCCCGTCAGGGCGGTGTAGGAGGCGGTGTTGACGATGGTGCCGCCGTCCGGCAGCTCCGGCGCGACCGTCTTCATCCCCAGGAAGCAGCCGACCTGGTTGACCTGGACGACCTGCATGAACTCGTCCAGCGGGGTGTCCACGAGGGCGTTGAAGCGCAGGATGCCCGCGTTGTTGACCAGCCCGTCGATCCGCCCGTACGCCCGCTTGACCGCCGCGACGGCCTCCCGCCACCCCTCCTCGCTGCCCACGTCGAGGTGGACGTACAGCGCCCCGATCTCCTTGGCCAGGGCCTCCCCCCGGTCGTCCAGCACATCGGCGACCGCCACCCGCGCGCCCTCCGCCCGGAAGAGCCGCGCCTCCTGCTCGCCCTGCCCGCGCGCCGCCCCGGTGATGACGACGACCCGCCCGTCCAGCTTGCCCATGAAGCCCTCCTCAGTTCAGGCGGGGTGCGACCTCCGCCCCGAACGCGTCGATCTGCTCGATGAGTTCGGCCCGGCTCCGGCTGCGGAACCGCACCTGGATCTGGTCCACGCCCAGCGCCCGGTACGCCCGCAGCGACTCGGCGATCTCCTCCGGCGCCCCGGTGAGGGTGCGCCGCCCGACGTCCCAGCCGGCCCGGCCGACGTACAGCGGCTCGGTGATGGCGCCGACCGTGAACGGCCCGTCGGCGCCGTGGTCGGCCCGCATCCGCCGGATCCGGGCGATCTGGGCCGGCAGGCGCTCGCGCGGGTCCCCCTGCGGCAGCCAGCCGTCGCCCTTCAGCGCGGCCCGGCGCACCGCGGCGGGCGAGGAGCCGCCGACCCAGAGGGGGATGCGCGGCTGGGCCGGCCGGGGCCGCTGCCCGAGCCCGGCGAAGTCGTGGAACTTGCCGTGGTGCTCGGGGAACTCCGCGGGCCCGAGGGCGGCCCGCAGGGCGTCGATGCTCTCGTCCAGGACGGCGCCCCGGCGCTCGAAGTCCGCCCCCAGCACCTCGAACTCCTCCCGCACGTGCCCGGCCCCCACCCCGAGGACCAGCCGTCCGCCGGAGAGGTGGTCGAGGGTGGCGTACTGCTTCGCGGTGAGCAGCGGGTGCCGCAGGCCGATCACGGCCACATGGCTGAGCAGCCGGACCCGGCCGGTCACGGCCGCGAGATGGGCGAGGGTGGCGACGGGGTCGTACCAGACCGTGCTCATGGCGGGGGCCAGCCGCCGGGGGATCGCCACGTGGTCGCAGCAGGCGAGGTAGTCGAACCCGGCGCGGTCCACGGCCCGCGCGGTCTCCACGAGGTCCGCCGCCCCGGCCCCGGCCTCCCACGCCTCCGCGTACAGGGTGCTCTGCGACTGGACGGGCAGCTGGATGCCGTACGCCAGGCTCACTTCGTCCCCCGCCACAGGCCGTCCCCGGTCAGGCCCAGCAGGTCGATGGCGTTCCCGCGTACGATCCGCTCGACCACGTCCGGCGTCAGGTGCCCCATCTGCGCCTCGCCCACCTCGCGGGACTTGGGCCAGGTGGAGTCGGAGTGCGGGTAGTCGGTCTCGTACAGGACGTTTCCGACCCCGACGGCGTCCAGGTTGCGCAGGCCGAAGGCGTCGTCGAAGAAGCAGCCGTGGACGTGCCCGGCGAACAGCTCCGACGGCGGCCGGCGCACCTTGTCGGCGACCCCGCCCCAGCCCCGGTTCTCCTCCCACACCACGTCCGCGCGCTCGAGGATGTAGGGGATCCAGCCGATCTGCCCCTCGGCGTACATCACCCGCAGGTTCGGGAAGCGCTCGAACTTGCCGCTCATCAGCCAGTCCACCATCGAGAAGCAGCAGTTGGCGAAGGTGATGGTGGAGCCGACGGCGGGCGGGGCGTCGGCGGAGGTGGACGGCATCCGGCTGCTGGAGCCGATGTGCATGGCGACGACCGTGCCCGTCTCGTCGCAGGCCGCGAGGAAGGGGTCCCAGTCGTCGGTGTGGACGGACGGCAGGCCGAGGTGCGGGGGTATCTCGGAGAACGCGACGGCCCGCACGCCCCGTTCGGCGTTCCGCCGGACCTCCTGGGCCGCGAGTTCGGCGTCCCACAGGGGTATCAGGGTGAGCGGTATCAGCCGGCCGCGCGCCTCGGGCCCGCACCACTCCTCCACCATCCAGTCGTTGTAGGCGCGCACGCACAGCAGGGCGAGGTCCCGGTCCCGGGCCTCGGTGAAGGTCTGCCCGCAGAAGCGCGGGAAGGTGGGGAAGCAGAGCGCCGACTGCACATGGTTGGCGTCCATGTCGGCGAGCCGCTCCGGGACGTCGTACGACCCGGCCCGCATCTGCTCGTAGGTGATGACCTCCAGCCGGATCTCGTCCCTGTCGTAGCCGACGGCGGTGTCGAGCCGGGTGAGGGGACGGTGCAGGTCCTCGTAGACCCACCAGTCGCCGACCGGCCCGTCGTCGCCCCGGCTCCCCATGACGGGCTTGAAGCGCCCGCCGAGGAAGGTCATCTCCTTCAGCGGGGCACGCACGATCCGGGGCCCGGTGTCCCGGTACTTCCTCGGCAAGCGGTCCTGCCACACGGTGGCGGGCTCGACGGTGTGGTCGTCCACGGAGATGATCGGCGGGAACGTGCTCTCGTGGGTGTCCATGGCGCTCACCGTAGCGCCGATCTGACGACCCGTCAGCTACTGGCGCCGGCCGCATGTGTGCGAAGAGCGTGTGAGGGCTTTGTGGACTGAGGCGCCGCGGCCTGTGATCGGCGTCTCCCACGGCTGACGCAACCACCCGGAACAAGGCAAACTGACGGGGTTGTTCGTGATGCCGAGGGGGGCGAACACATGGACGGTGGGCCGCGAGTACCTGAGCAGCGGCGTCCCGGCTCCGCGGCCGACGCGGAGCCGGCGGCGGCGCGCTTCGGCGTGCTCGGTCCGGTGCGGGCGTGGCGCGGCGAGGAGGCGCTCAGCACGGGCTCCCCCCAGCAGCGTGCCCTGCTGGCCGCCCTGCTGCTGCGCGAGGGCCGTACGGCCACGGCGGCGGAGCTGATCGACGCCCTGTGGGGCCCCGAGCCCCCGTCCCAGGCGCTGGCGGCGGTCCGCACCTACGCGTCGAGGCTGCGCAAGGTCCTGGACGCCGGGGTCCTGGTGAGCGAGTCCGGCGGCTACGCGGTCCGCGGCCTCGGCGAGGGCGCCCTGGACCTCACGGCCGCGCAGGACCTGGCGGCGGAGGCGGAGAAGGCGCGGGGCACCGGAGACCTCTACCGCGCCCGGTCGCTGCTGAACCAGGCCCTCGGCCTGTGGGACGGCGAGACCCTGGCCGGCGTCCCCGGCCCCTACGCGGAGACCCAGCGGGTCCGCCTGGAGGAGTGGCGCCTGGGCCTGCTGGAGTCCCGCCTGGACATGGACCTGGAGCAGGGCTGCCACGCGGAGGCGGTCTCCGAACTGACCGCGCTGACGGCCGCGCATCCGCTGCGGGAGCGGCTGCGGGAACTGCTGATGCTGGCGCTGTACCGCAGCGGGAGGCAGGCGGAGGCGCTGGCGGTCTACGCCGACACCCGCCGGCTGCTCGCGGAGGAGCTGGGCGTGGACCCCCGCCCGGGCCTGCGGGAGCTCCAGCAGCGCATCCTCCAGGCGGACCCCGCGCTCGCGGAGCCGTCCGCCCCGGCGGCCGAGCCGGCCGCGGTCCCGGTCCGCCCGGCACAACTCCCCGCCTCCGTGCCCGACTTCACCGGCCGGTCCGCCTTCGTGGACGAGCTGAGCGAGGTGCTGGCCTCGGCGTCCGAGGCGGAGGGCCGGGTCATGGCGGTCTCGGCCCTGGCCGGCATCGGGGGCGTCGGCAAGACCACCCTGGCGGTCCATGTCGCCCACCGCGCCCGCACCGCCTTCCCGGACGGCCAGCTCTACGTCGACCTGCAGGGCGCCGGCCCGCGCCCCGCCGAGCCCGAGACGGTCCTCGGCTCCTTCCTGCGGGCCCTCGGCACGGCCGACTCCGCGATCCCGGACAGCATGGAGGAGCGCGCGGCCCTGTACCGCTCGGTGCTGGACGGCCGCCGGGTCCTCGTGCTGCTGGACAACGCCAAGGACGCGGCGCAGATCCGCCCGCTGCTGCCCGGGACGGAGGGCTGCGCGGCCCTGGTGACCTCCCGGGTGCGGATGGTGGACCTGGCCGGGGCCCATCTGGTGGACCTGGACGTCATGTCCCCCGACGAGGCGCTGGCGCTGTTCACGAAGATCGTGGGCGAGGAGCGGGTGGCGGCGGAGCGGGAGGCCGCCCTCGACGTGGTCGCCGCCTGCGGCTTCCTCCCGCTGGCCATCCGTATCGCGGCGTCCCGCCTGGCGGCCCGCCGCACCTGGACGGTCTCGGTGCTGGCGGCCAAGCTCGCCGACGAACGGCGCCGACTGGACGAACTCCAGGCCGGCGACCTGGCGGTGAAGGCGACCTTCGAGCTGGGCTACGGACAGCTGGAGCCGGCCCAGGCCCGCGCGTTCCGGCTGCTGGGCCTCGCGGACGGCCCGGACATGTCCCTGGCGGCGGCAGCGGCGGTGCTCGCTCTCCCCGTGGAGGACACGGAGGACCTGCTGGAGTCGCTGGTCGACACGTCCCTGCTGGAGTCGGCGGCGCCGGGGCGCTACCGCTTCCACGACCTGGTCCGGCTCTACGCCCGCGCCTGTGCGGAGCGGGACGAGCAGCCGCCGAGCGAACGGCAGGACGCGCTGTCGCGGTTGCTGGACTTCTACCTGGCCACGGCGGCCGGGGTCTACGCGATCGAGCGGCCGGGCGACCGGCTGGTGGACCATCTGGAGCCGACCGGCGTCCCCGGCCTGGTCTTCCCCGACCGCCGCGCCGCGCAGGACTGGCTCTACTCCGAGGCGGTGCCCCTGCTGGCCTGCGTACGGCAGTCGTCGAGCGGTACGACCCTGCGCCGCGCCGTCGACCTGCTCTGGGCGGCGGTCGACCTGGCCGAGTCGGGCGCGAACTTCAAGGAGTACGAGGCGGCCGGGGCCTCCCTGCGCGACGCGGCGCACGCCGCCGGCGACGGCCGGGCCGAGGGACGGGCCGTTCTGGTACTGGCCAACGCCCGTCACTGGTCGGGGCAGTTCGCCCCGGCCTACGAGGAGGCCCGGCAGGCGCTCACCCTCTCGGAGGCCGCCGACGACCCGCTGCCCTGCTGCTGGGCGGCGAACATCCTCGGCGTCTTCTGCTTCTACCGGAGCCGCTACGCCGAGGGCGAGGAGTATCTGGAGCGGGCCATCGGGGACTTCCGCGCCTGCGGTGACCTCTCCGGCGCGGCGGCGGCGCTGTGCAACCTCTCGCGGCTGCACCTGCAGACCGAGCGGGCCGACAGCGCGGTGCATCTCGCCCGGCAGGGCACGGAGATGTACGAGGAGCTCGGGCACTCCCTCAAGGCGGCCAACGGCCACTACGCCCTGGGGCTCGCGCTGGGCCGGAGCGGCCGGCTGGACGACGCCGCCGCGCATCTCGGTCAGGCGCTGCCCGTCTTCCGGGTCAGCCGGCAGCGGCTGTGGGAGGGGATGACCCTCTTCCGGCTCGCGGAGGTGGACCTGCTCGCCCAGCGCCCCGCGCAGGCCGCCGCCCACGCCGAGATGTCGCTGAGCCAGCTCAGGGACATCGGCGGCGAGTGGCGCCGCGGCAACGTGCTCACCGTGCTCGGCAAGGCCCTGAACGGCGTCGGCCACACCGGCCGGGCCCAGGTCTGCTGGCAGGACGCGCTGGAGATCTACGACCGCCTGAACTCGCCGGAGGCGGCGGAGGTACAGGCGCTCCTGACGCCGGCCGCCGCGGCCTGATCCAGGCCCCGTCCCGGCGTTCATCGTTCGTTTATCGCCCCCCTGCATGCTCTTGGACATCGGGACGTCGCGTCGGGGGGCGCGCGGACCGCCGGTGAGGCCGCCGGGCTCTCGATCTAGAGTGGGCGGCTCCAGTGGCCCATCCGGTCGATCTCGGGGGAGTGACCGGATGGGCCCGCACAGCCGCAACGCCATTTCCAAGGGGAGCACCTGATGAGCGACACCACCAAGGACGAGCCGGTCGTCACGCCGGACAACACGCACATCACCGACGCCCAGGCCGGCACCACGGTGCAGCCGCTCAACACGCACATCACCGACGCCGCGGCGGGCGGCACGGTGCAGCCGCTGAACACGCACATCACCGACGCCCAGGCCGGCACCACGGTGGACCCGCTCAACACGCACATCACCGGCACCAAGGACGCCGCCGCGGGCGGCACGGCCACGCCGGACAACACCCACATCACGTCCGAGCCGAGCTAGTGCTGCACTAGACCTTCCGGTACGGGGATCGGCCGCGGCGGCGCGGAGGGGAAGCCGCCGCGGCCGTGGTGTGTCCGGGGGCGGCGCGCTCACCGGCCCCGCAGCAGCCCCTTCACCACCTTGCCGCTCGCGTTGCGCGGGAGTTCGGCCACGAACTCGACCGTCCTAGGCACCTTGTAGTTCGCCATCTCGCGGCGGGACCAGGCGATCAGGTCGTCGGCCGTGAGGGTGGAGCCGGGGCCGCGCACGACGAAGGCCCTGCCGACCTCGCCGAGCCGGGTGTCGGGGACGCCGATCACGGCCACGTCCCGCACGTCCGGGTGGGTGCCGAGCAGTTGCTCTATCTCCGCCGGGTAGGCGTTGAAGCCGCCGACTATGAACATGTCCTTGATGCGGTCCGTGATGCGCAGGTTGCCGGACCGGTCCAGGATCCCGACGTCGCCCGTGCGCAGCCAGCCGTCCGGGGTCACCGTCTCCGCCGTGGCCGCCGGGTCGGCGTAGTAGCCGCGCATGACGTTGAAGCCGCGGACCAGCACCTCGCCCGGGGTGCCGGCCGGTACCGGCGCGCCGGAGGCGTCGGCCACCCGCACCTCGGTACCGGGGATCGCGCGGCCGGAGGTGGCGGCGATCACCGACGGGTCGTCGCCGCGCCGGCACATCGTGACGATGCCGCTCGCCTCCGACAGGCCGTAGGCGGTGAGGACCGTGCCGATGCCGAGTTCCCCGCGCAGGCGCTCCACCAGGCGGAGCGGGACCACCGCCGCGCCCGTGACCACGAGCCGCAGTGCCGTGAGGTCGTGGGCGTCCCGGGACGGGTGGTCGAGGAGCGACTGGTGGAGGGTCGGCGGGCCGGGGAGCACCGAGACCCGTTCCGCGGCGATGTTGGCCAGGGCCGTGCCCACGTCGAACACCGGCTGCGGGATCATCGTCGCCCCGCGCATGAGGCACGCGATCACCCCGGCCTTGTAGCCGAAGGTGTGGAAGAAGGGGTTGACGATCAGATAGCGGTCGGTGGCGCGCAGTCCGGCGAGATCCGCCCAGATCCCGTACGCGCGCAGGGTCTGCGCGTGCGTGGTCATCGCGCCCTTGGGGCGGCCCGTGGTGCCCGAGGTGAAGACGATGTCCGAGGGCCGCGACCCGTCCAACTCGTCCGTGCGCGCGAGCACTTCCGACTCCGCGACCCCCTCTCCCGCCGCCAGGAAGTCCTTCCAGGTCCAGAAGTCGGCGGGTGCGTCGTCCGAGAGGACCACCACGTGCTCCAGGTCGGGCAGCCCGGGCAGGGGGACGCCGGGGCGGACGGCGTCGTCGGACGCGCCCGCGGCGCGGCGCAGCGACGCCACGTAGGAGGTGCCGAGGAAGGTGCCCGTGACGAAGAGGAGGCGGGCGCCGCTGCGGCGCAGCACGTCGGCCGCCTCCGCTCCCTTGAAGCGGGTGTTGAGCGGCACCAGGACCGCGCCCGCCGAGACCGCGCCGAGGGCCGCGACGATCCAGTCCAGGGAGTTGGGGGCCCAGACGGCCGCCCGGTCGCCGGTCCGCAGGCCGCCGGCCAGACAGGCGGCCGCGGCGCGCTCGACCCGGGCGCCGAGTTCGGCGTACGTGATCCGCGTCCGGCCGTCGACCACGGCCTCGGCGTCCGCGTACCGCCCGGCCGACGACCGGACCAGATCCGGGATGGTGTCCCACTCGCCGTCCATGACGGACCTCCCCGACGCGTAGCTGACTGACCGTCAGATTAGCGGTAACCTGACGGCCTGTCAGCCAGCGGAAGGGGGCCGTACACCATGGCGGGAACGGGGCTCAAGGACGCCACGGCCATCGTGGGCATCGGGCAGACCGCCTTCGCCAGGCACCTGTCCGAGGACGAGAGGACGCTCGGCTGCCGGGCCGTGCTCGCCGCGCTCGACGACGCCGGGCTCGCGCCCGGCGAGGTCGACGCCCTCGCCTCCTACACCATGGAGGAGACGGACGAGGTGGAGCTGGCGAAGGCCGTCGGGTTCGGGGACCTGACCTACTTCGGCAAGGTGGGGTACGGGGGCGGCGGCTCCTGTGCCACCGTCGCGCACCTCGCCGCCGCCATCGCCTCCGGGCAGGCCACGGTCGGGGTGGCCTGGCGGTCCCGGAAGCGGGGCAGCGGGCCCCGGCCGTGGACCAGCACCACCGTGCAGCTGCCCACTCCGGCCCAGTGGACCCGGCCCTTCGGGCTGCTGCGGCCCGCCGACGAGATAGCCATGCTGGCCCGGCGGTACATGCACGAGTACGGCGTCACCCGGGACCATCTGTTCAACGTCGCCCTCGCCTGCCGCAACCGGGCCAACCAGAACCCGGCGGCGGTGATGTACGAACGGCCGCTGACCCGCGAGATGTACATGACCTCACGGTGGATCAGCGAGCCGCTGTGCCTCTTCGACAACTGCCTGGAGACCGACGGGGCCCTCGCCTGCGTGGTCGTCGGCCGGGAGCGGGCGCGGGACTGCGCGAAGCGGCCGGTGTACGTCCACGCCGCCGCCCAGGGGCTGCCCGCCCAGCACCACGGCATGGTCAACTACTGGAACGACGACCCGCTCACCGGCCCGGCCTGGACCGCCGCCCGGCATCTGTGGAAGCACGCCGACGTCACACCGGACGACGTGGACGTGGCGCAGATCTACGACGCGTTCACCGCGCTCGTCCCGCTCTCCCTGGAGGGGTACGGCTTCTGCGGCAGGGGCGAGGGCGGCGCCTTCACCGAGCAGGGCGCCCTGGAGATCGGGGGGCGGCTGCCCGTCAACACCGGGGGCGGCGGGCTCTCCGAGGCCTATGTGCACGGCTTCAACCTCCTCAACGAGGGCGTCAAGCAGCTGCGCGGCACCAGTACCGCGCAGGTCCCCGGTGCCACCACCTGCCTGGTCACGGCCGGTGAAGGCGTGCCCACCTCCGCCCTCCTCCTCAGGAGCTGACCATGCTGACTCCCCTCACCGACACCGACGGCGCCCCCTTCTGGGAGTACGCGGCCCGCGGCGAACTGCGGGTGCAGACCTGCGGCGACTGCGGCGAGCCCCGGTTCCCGCCCCGGCCCTGCTGCCCGCACTGCCAGTCCTTCGCAGCCGAGTGGCGGCCGGTGTCGGGGCGCGGGCGCGTGTGGTCGTACGTCGTGCCGCATCCGCCGCTGCTGCCGGACTACGCGGCGCAGGCGCCGTACAACGTGGTCGTCGTGGAGCTGGAGGACGCCCCGCGGATCCGGCTCGTGGGGAACGTGGTGAGCGGGCCCGGGGCGGCGCTGGACTCCGTCGCCCCGGAGCGGATCCGGATCGGCGCCCGGGTGCAGGTGGTGTTCTCCGGCGGGCTGCCGCAGTGGGTGCTCGCGTGAACACCGTCCGGGTGGACACCGGCAAGGACGCCGGCGTCGCCGTCGTCACGCTCGACCGGCCCGAGCGGCTCAACGCCGTCGACCTGACCATGGCCCGGGAACTCGCTTCGGTGTGGCGGGAGTTGCGCTTCGACGACTCCGTGCGGGCCGTCGTGCTCACCGGCGCCGGGGAGCGGGCGTTCTGCACGGGCATCGACCGGGAGGCGGTCGTACCGCAGCCGTCGTCGCCGTACATGCAAAACGATCCGCTGCTCGCCGTCGGGCCGAAGGCGAACGGCCTGTGGAAGCCGGTCGTCGCGGCGGTGCGCGGGATGGCCTGCGGCGGGGCCTTCTATCTGCTGGGCGAGAGCGAGTTCGTCGTCGCGGACACCACGGCGGTCTTCTTCGACCCGCACACCCCGTACGGCATGGTCAGCGCCTACGAGTCCGTGCTCATGGCCCAGCGGATGCCGTACGGGGAGGCCGCGCGGATGATGCTCATGGGCACGGCCGAGCGGATCTCCGCCGAGCGGGCCCACGCCGTCGGGCTGGTGTCCGAACTCACCGGGCCCGGGGAGGCGTTGGACGCGGCCGTGCGCTGTGCCGCCGTCATCGCCGGGTATCCGCCGGAGGGGGTGCAGGGGACCGTGCGGGCGCTGTGGGCGGCGAAGGAGGCGGCGCGGGCCCAGGCGTTCGCGCAGGCGCCGCATCTCATCGCGCTGGGCAATCTGCCGGCCGAGCGGCAGGCGGAGCTGTTCGCCGGGCGGCGGCGGGACGGATTCCGGGTGCGGTGAGGCGCCTCGGCCCGGGGGGCGCCCGGCCGGGCCGCGCAGGGGACGGGGCCCGCCGTGCACCGGCCGGTTCCGCCACCCGGACCGCCGCCGCGGCAGGCGCGCGCTCGGGTTCGCGGCCGTAGCGACCGGGGGACCGCGTGGCGGGTGCCCGGGACCGGAGGTAGCGTCGGCCTGGGACGGCCGCCGTCCGGAGCCCTTCCGTGTCAACCGGTACGACGGCCGTCACGCACCCGGCTCACGTCGTACGGGCCGTCCCCGTGCCCTTCTCCGCGTCCAGCGCGTACACGCAGCGGTCCTTGCTGCACGCGTACACCACGCCGTCCCTGACCACCGGGGAGCCGGTGATCTCGCCGCCGGTCGCCAGCTTCCAGCGCAGCCGGCCGTCGTCGGCCTTCAGGGTGTAGAGCAGATGGTCGGTGGAGCCGAAGTGGATGCGGCCCTCGGCGACCGCGGGGGCGCCCACGACGTCGCCGCCCGCCTGGAAGCGCCACTTGGGGGTGCCGGTGACCGCGTCCAGGGTGTAGAGGCCCTTGCCGCTGCCCACATGGACGTGGCCTGCCGCCACCAGGACCGGTTCGATGGAGGAGCGGGCCTCGGTGGCGATACGCCAGCGGTCGCGGCCGTCGGTGGCGTCGAGGGCGTAGACCGTGCCGAGGTAGTCCGCGAGGTAGATGCCGCCGCCGGTGACGGCCGGACCCGGGGCGAAGGCCGGCGGGCACAGGAAGACCGCCGGGGCCTCGAAGTGCCAGCGGACCATGCCGCTCGCCGCCTCGATGGCGAGCACGCGGGTGCCGGCGCTGACGTACACGTAGCCGTCGGGGGCCGGGGCGAGCCGCACCGGGACGCCGCCGCAGGAGGCCGCGTCGCCGATGGGGTACGACCAGCGCTCCTCGCCGGTGCGGGCCTCCAGGGCGCGCAGCCGGGCGTTCTGCCAGACGTAGACCGTGCCCTCGTGGACGAGCGGACCGGCCTCGGGGGACTCGAAGTCGGTCTGGCAGCCGCTGATCTCCCACAGCTTCTGCCCGTTCCCGGCCTCCCAGGCCTGGACGCCGCCGCCCCGGGTGCCGGTGACGACCGTGCCGTGGTCCGCCCTGAGGGAGTACACCCAGGCGTCCGTGGACAGCCGCCACAGGTCGCCGCCCTCACGGGCGTCCAGCGCGAAGAGGGTGGGGCCGTCGGAGGCGTGGATACGGCCGTCCGCCACCGCCATGGACCAGGCCACGTCCCGTGTCTTGAATCGGCGGCGGCCGGTGCCCACGTCGAGGGCGTGCACCTCGAAGGAGGTGACGTACACCAGGTCGCCGTCGACCGACGGGGTGCCCCAGACATCGTTCGACATGCGGAAACGCCAGGGACGCCAGCCGCTCGCCGTCTCCGGGGGCAGGGGCGGCACGGCCGCCACGGCGGGGTCGGCGCCGGCCACGCCCGGGCGGGGGCGGGACCAGTTGGCGACCAGGCCGGCCTCCGGCGGGGGCGCCTTGACGGCGGCGGCGCGGGCGTCGGCGACCCGGGGGCCGGGGCCGATCGGCACGGGGGCGCCGGCCAGCCGGACCGGGCCGATGTCGGGGGCGCCCGCCGGCACCGGCGGATCGTACGGCGGCGGCGGGGGCAGGGCCGCGCGGCCGCCGCTGCGGGGGCCGCCGGCGGTGACCGGGGCGGGCATGGCGACGGGGCGTCCGCCACGCCGGGTCTCGATGAGCGCGACCGCCTTCTCCGGCAGCCAGGCGGACGCGGTGCCGCTGTCGTCGGAGCCGGAGCCGAAGAGGTGCGGGGCGAGCTGGGCCTGGAGGTCGGCCGGGCTGGGCCGGCCGGGGGCCTCCATCTGCATGCAGACCTCGATGAGCGGGCGCAGCTCGTCGGGCAGGCCGGTGAGGTCCGGGCCCTCGCGGAGCAGCATGAAGACGGTCTCGACCGGGTTCGCGCCGTGGAAGGGCGGGTGGCCGGTGGCCGCGAATACCAGCATGGAGCCGAGGGAGAAGACGTCGCTGGCGCCGGTGACGCTTCGGGAGTCCTTGGCCTGCTCGGGTGACATGTAGGCGGGGGTGCCGACGGCGACGTTCGTCATCGTCAGACGGGTGTTCGACACGCCGGAGGCGATGCCGAAGTCGATCACCCGGGGGCCGTCCTCGACCACCAGCACGTTGGACGGCTTGAGGTCGCGGTGGACCAGCCCGGCGCCGTGGATGGACTGCAGCGCCTCGGCGACGCCCGCCGCCAGCCAGCGCACGGCCTGGGCCGGCAGCGGCCCGCACTCGTTCACTATCTCCTCGAGGGAGGGCGCGGGCACGTAGGCGGTGGCCAGCCACGGCACGGCGGCCCGGGGGTCGGCGTCGACCACGGCCGCCGTGTAGAACCCGGAGACCGCGCGGGCCGCCTCCACCTCACGGGTGAAGCGGACGCGGAAGAGCTGGTCCTCGGCCAGTTCGGTGCGCACCGTCTTGATCGCGACGCGCCGGCCGGACGCCGAGCGCGCGAGATAGACCAGCCCCATGCCGCCGGCACCCAGCCGGCCCAGCACCTCGAACGGCCCGATCCGCCGCGGATCGTGCTGCGTCAGCTGATCCACCACTTGCCTGCCACCTCCCCGTACAAGCCGCGCCATTCCTTATGTACGCGACCCAAGTGCAGCGTCTCACCACCGCACCGCCGTGGCGGCACGGACCCCGATTCTTCCTGGCCGGGCGGCCGGTGGCGAACCCGGTGACGAATCGGGGTGTCCTACCGCGAACACCGACGAATGCGGTCGCTTCACCGCTGCAGCAGTGCGAACGACGCCCCCTGATTGTCGGTGACGACGGCCACTCGTCCGTACGACGTCTCGAAGGGTGGCGCCTGCACCCGCCCGCCGAGGCGCCGTACGGCATCGAGCGCGCCGTCGAGGTTCGTGACCCGGAAGTGGGCGAGGAAGTGCGGGGGCATCTCGGCGGGGAAGACGTCGGTGAGCTCGGCGCGGCCGAAGTCGGGCTCGGCGCCGGCGCCGAACAGGGCGTCGTGGAAGAGGCCGCCGTAGAAGACGTTGGCTCCGGCGGTGTCCGGGGTGTACAGCTCGGCCCAGACGAAGGTGCCCGGCTCGTGCCGGCGCCCGAAGCCGGGGTGGGTGCCGGGCTGCCACAGGCCGAACACCGCGCCCTCGGGATCGGCGGCGAGGGCGGCGACCCCGAGGTCGCCCACCGGGAACGGGGCCATGATCACCTGCCCGCCGGACGCGACGACCCGGCGGCCCAGGGCCTCGGCGTCCGGGGTGGCGAAGGACACCGTCCAGACGGTGGGCATGCGGCCGTCCATCTTGGGGGCCATCGAGGCGACGGACTCTCCCCCCAGCCGGGCCCACACCGAGGAGCCGTACGCCGCCTCGAAGGTCCACCCGAAGAGCTCACCGTAGAACCGCTTGCCCGCCTCGACGTCGTCGAGCTGGGCGTCCACCCAGCAGGGCACGCCCTCCCCGTATGCCTCGTCGTTCACGGATGCCCCTTTTTCGGCCATGTCGTCAAAGTAACCGGGCGACGCGCACCCCGCAGACCAGCAACACCACCCTCCATACACCCGTGCACCCCATTTGCAGTCGGCCGAATCGCGCTCCGATCACCCCTCGGTAAGCTGACGGCATGACAGGACAAGTGCGTACCGTCGACGGCCGCGTGGCCGGCCGGCGTGGGCAGGCGACCCGGCAGAAGCTGCTCGACTGCCTCAGCGAGATGCTCAGCTCCTCCCCCTACCGGGACGTCAAGGTCATCGATGTCGCCCGGAAGGCCGGTACTTCGCCCGCGACCTTCTACCAGTACTTCCCGGACGTCGAGGGAGCCGTCCTGGAGATCGCCGAGCAAATGGCGGCCGAGGGCGCGGGATTGACCGAGCTCCTGGAGGGCCGGCCCTGGACCGGCAAGGCGGGCTGGCAGACCGCGCAGGAACTCGTGGACGGCTTCCTGGAGTTCTGGCGGAAGAACGACGCGATCCTGCGCGTGGTCGACCTCGGCGCGGCCGAGGGGGACAAACGGTTCTACAAGATCCGCATGAAGATCCTGAACTCGGTCAACAACTCCCTCGCGGACTCCATCGCGGAACTCCAGTCCAAGGGCAGGGTCGACAAGGACGTGAACCCCGCGGCGGTGGCCGGCTCCCTGGTCGCGATGCTCGCCGCGGTGGCGTCCCACCAGAAGGGCTTCTCCTCCTGGGGCGTGAAACAGGCCGAACTCAAGCCGAACCTGGCGCTGTTGGTGCACCTGGGCGTGACCGGCAAGAAGCCGACGAAGTAGCGCCCACTCCACTTTCGAAGATCAAGTCCTGTCTGACGGGCGGTGGTTCGCACAAGGAGCCACCGCCTGCCCTCTACGCGGGCAGCGGCCGGTCCCTGACCACGTGTTTCATCACCAGGGTGGAGGTCAGGCGCTGCACGCCCGGGAGGGTCGCGAGCCGTTCGTCGTACAGGCGCTGGAAGGCGGCGAGGTCGGCGGTGGCGACCCGCAGGAGGTAGTCGGGCTCGCCGAACAGCCGCTGGGCGTCCAGCACGTGATCCAGCTCGCTGACCGCCCGCTCGAACTCGGCGACCGTGTCCCGGTCCTCCTGGCGCATGGAGACGAAGACCAGCGCCTCGAAGTTCAGCCCGAGCGCGGCCGCGTCCACCAGCGCCCGGTAGCCCTGGATGGCGCCGGAGCGCTCCAGCTCGCGCAGGCGCCGGTGGCACGGCGAGACGCTGAGCCGCACCCGCGCGGCCAGCTCCGTCACGGTCAGCCGCCCGTCCTGCTGCAGCTCGGCAAGGATCTTCCGGTCCACGTCGTCCATGAGAAAGATATTTGCTCAGATCCCACGATCATGGGCAAACTTCAGGAACACTTTCGGGCCAATCACGCCTAATGTCCCCAGCATGGACTCGGGACTGCTCTTCTCCTTCCTCGCCGTGGACCTGCTGCTGGTGTGCGTGCCGGGCGCCGACTGGGCGTATGTGATCGCGGCCGCCCTGCGCGGCGGCCCGGTGGCGCGCGCGGTGGCGGGACTGGTCTCCGGGTACGCCCTGCACACCGCCCTGGCCGCCGCGGGCCTCGCGGTCCTGGTGGCGGGCTCGCCCCGCCTGCTGACCGCCCTGACGGTGGCGGGCGCCGGCTATCTGCTGTGGCTGGGCTGGTCCGTGCTGCGCCGCCCGGCGATACCGGACGCCGGTGAGGCCGCCCCGCCCGAGAGCCGGATCTTCCTCCGGGGCGCCACGATCAGCGGCCTGAACCCCAAGGGCCTGCTGCTCTACCTCTCCGTCCTCCCCCAGTTCCTCACCCTGCGGGGCGCCCATCTGCCCGTGGCCGCGCAGACGGCGGCCCTCGGCCTGCTCCACATGGCGTGCTGCGCGGCCGTCTATCTCACCGTCGGCGCACTCGCCCGCGCCCTGCTCGCCGCGCGCCCGACGGCGGCCCGCGCGGTCACCCGCACCTCGGGTGCGGCGATGCTGGGAATCGGCGCGTTCTTGCTGGTGGAGCGGCTGGCCACGTTCTAGGACGGCCGTCGCGTGATGCGGAACAGCCGGATCTCCCGCGCCACCCGGGCCTGGTAGGCGGCGTACGGCGGCCAGAAGGCGAGGACCGCCCGCCAGGCCGCCGCCCGCTCCGGCCCCGTGAGCGGCAGGGCGGTGACGGGGATGTCCTCGCCCTTCCAGCTGACGGACGCCTCCGGGTGGGCGAGCAGGTTGTGGGTCCAGGCGGGATGGCCGGCGCGGCCGAAGTTGGAGCCGACGAGGATCCAGCTCCGTCCGTCCTCCTCCGGCATACAGGCGAGCGGGGTCCGGCGGGGCAGCCCGCTGCGGGCGCCGGTGGAGGTGAGGATCACCCCGGGCAGCATCCGGGCGCTGAGCAGCGTCCGGCCCCGGGTGAGCCGGTGCACGGCCCGGTCGAGCGCCGGGACCACGTGCGGGGCGACCTTCGCGAACACCCGGGTGGACGACACCCGCTGCACGAGCCGTACGCCGGCACCGGTGGCCATCAGACCGCCACCTCCCCGTGCCGGAACAGCCCCGCGGTCTCGGCGGCCCGCTCCCGCAGCCGGTGCTCCGGGCCGAACAGCAGCTCGTCCCCGGCGCCCCGCTTGAAGTAGAGGTGGGCGTCGTGCTCCCAGGTGAACCCGACCCCGCCGTGCAGCTGGATGCCCTCGGCGGCGGCGCACCGCAGCGCCTCCCCCGCCTGCGCGAGCGCCAGCGCACCGGCACGCTCCCCGTGGGCCGCCGCCCAGGCGGCGTAGTACGCGGCCGACCGCGCGGCCTGCACCGCGACGTACACGTCCGCCAGCCGGTGCTTGACGGCCTGGAAGGATCCGACGGGCCGCCCGAACTGCTCGCGCTGCCCGACGTACTCCACGGTCCGCTCCAGCACCCGGTCGGCCGCCCCCACGGACTCGGCGGCGAGCACGGCCGCGACCAGGTCCCCGTGCGCGGCGAGGGCGGGCCGTACGTCCGTGTCCTCGTCGCCCAGCAACTCCGCGCTCACCTCGCGCAGTTGGACACGGCCCTGCGGCCGGGTCGCGTCGAGCGCGGTCTGCCGGGTCCTGGCGAGTCCCCCGGCGTCCGCCGCGACCAGGAACAGCAGCGTCCGGGAGCGGGCGAACCCCCCGGTGTGCGCGGCGACGAGCAGCAGTCCGGCGCTGTGCCCGTCCAGCACCTGGTCGGCCTGCCCGTACAGCCGCCAGCCCGCCGCCGTGCGCCGCGCCTGCACCCCGCCGGCCCGTCCCCCGCCGGCGGCGTACTCGCCGTTGCCGCGGGTGAGGGCGAGGGCCGTGGTGAGGGCGGGGCCGGCGACGGCGAGGGCGGCGGTGAGGGTCCCGGCGGCCAGCCGGGGCAGCAGCTCGGCGCGCTGGGCCTCGGTGCCGAGGGCGAGCACCAGCGGCGCGGTGAGCACGGAGGTGGCGAACAGCGGGGAGGGGGCGAGGACGCGGCCGGTCTCCTCGCAGGCGAGGGCCAGCTCGGTGACCGAGCAGCCGACGCCGCCGTACCGCTCGGGCAGGGCGAGCCCGGGCAGGCCGAGCCGCTCGGCGAGGGCGGACCACAGCAGGGGGTCGTACCCGGCGGGGCTGTCGACGGCGGCCCGCAGCCCGGCGGGGCCGCAGCGCCGTTGCAGCAGCTCGCGCAGGGTGCGGCGGATCTCGTCCTGCTCGGCGGTGAGGCGGGTGTCCATGGCTGATCCCTCCGCGTACCTCATCTGACGGTCCGTCATATTAGGTCGGCGTCACGGGGATGCCCAGAGTCACGACACCTGCCGCCGGGGTATGTATCTGATGTACCGTCAGATACATGACGCCAGGGAGCAGGAAGGTCGCCGTGGCCGGCGTGGCCCTCTCCGACTGCGGCCGCGTGGCGGACGCCACCCCGTACACCCTGCACGCGCAGGCGGCCCGCCGCGCGCTCGCGGACGCCGGCCTGGACCGCGCCCGGGTGGACGGCTTCGCCTCCGCGGGCCTCGGCACGCTGGCCCCGGTGGAGGTCGCCGAGTACCTGGGCCTGCGCCCCACCTGGGTGGAGTCCACCTCCGTCGGCGGCTCGACCTGGGAGGTCATGGCGGCGCACGCGGCGGACGCGATAGCCGCGGGGCACGCGAACGCCGTCCTGCTGGTCTACGGCTCGACGGCGCGGGCGGACGTCAGGGCGGGCCGCAGGACGGGCGAGCTGTCCTTCGGCGCGCGGGGCCCGCTGCAGTTCGAGGTCCCCTACGGCCACACGCTGATCGCCAAGTACGCGATGGCGGCCCGCAGGCACATGATCGAGCACGGCACGACCGTGGAGCAGCTGGCCGAGGTCGCGGTCCAGGCCAGGGCCAACGCGGCCCTGAACCCGGAGGCGATGTTCCGCGACCCGGTCACGGTCGACGACGTCCTGTCCGGCCCGCCGATCGCCGACCCCTTCACCAAGCTGCACTGCTGCATCCGCTCGGACGGCGGGGCGGCGGTGCTCCTGGCGGCCGAGGAGTACGTGCGCGACTGCCGTAAGACCCCCGTGTGGATCCTCGGCACCGGCGAGCACGTCAGCCACGCGGCGATGTCCGAGTGGCCGGACTTCACGGTGTCCCCGGCGGCGGTGAGCGGCCGGCTGGCCTTCGAACGGGCCGGGGTGCGCCCGACCGAGATCGACTTCGCGGAGATCTACGACGCCTTCACCTACATGACCCTGGTGACCCTGGAGGACCTGGGCTTCTGCGGCAAGGGCGAGGGCGGCACGTTCGTGGGGAAGGGGCGGCTGCTGGTGCGCGGCGGCGACCTGCCGGTGAACACCGACGGCGGCGGTCTTTCGGCCCAGCACCCCGGGATGCGAGGCCTGTTCCTGCTGGTGGAGGCGGTACGGCAGCTGCGCGGGGAGGCCGGCGAGCGCCAGGTGCACGGCCGGGACGGACAGCTGCCGCGGCTCGCGGTCGCCTCCGGCACCGGGGGCTGGTTCTGCTCGTCCGGCACGGTGGTCCTGGGCCGCTGACCGGCGCCCGGGGCGACGGGCGGGCTCTTACGGACGCGGAGAGGGCTCGACCGGAGCCGCACCCGGCTCAGCGAATGAGCCATATCCAAACCGCGGCACCGAGGAAGATCACGCCTCCGGCGAACAGGCCGATGTGAGACCGGCGATGCTTCCTGGTGGACACCCTTGCGTTCTCGGGCTGTTCGGGCAGATAGACGACCGGCACACGGGTTCCGAGATCCATTCCCATCCTCGACCCCGTCGCCACGGGCGTGAACCTGACGGGCCGTCCCTGCCGGTCGGTGAACTCGATGACGGGCGTCGGACAGTCGTCCGCGGGGGCCGGCTCCTGCTCCACCACGACCCCCTCGGCGTGCACGCCGTGACGACGCAGCCGCGCTTGCAGCCGCGCCTCCCGCACACCGCCCCACAGGCACAGCAGGCTCGCCGACACGGTCAGCACGAAACCGATCACTTCATGTGTCGTCATCCGTCCCCTGCCCTCCCTCGCCCAGCCCCACCCGGCACGGGTCGCACACCAGGAGGACGCGGCACCCGGCCCGACGGTTCACGAAGGCGCGCGGGCACACCGGCTCCTCGCGCCCACGCGGTCGCGGCGGGGGCCCACGAAGGACCGACGGCCGCCTTCGCCGTCGGGCACGCGACTGCTGCCCCTGACGAGCCTTGATCCGCCGGAGGCCCTAGTCCTCCTCGCGCAGTCTGCGCCAGATGCGGGTGCGGTGCAGCACGTAGACGGCGACGCACACCACGGCCACCTGGAGCCCCACCGCGAGCAGCCAGAAGACGGCCCGGCTCTCCAACTCGTCCGTCAGGAAGGCGAAGTTCATACCGAAGAAGCCGGTCAGGAACGACAGGGGCAGAAAGATCACGGACACGATCGCGAGCCGGTTGATCACGCCGTTCTGCTCGCCCGCGACGAGGGAGGAGTAGCTGCCGAAGGCCCGGCGGGCGGCGTCCTGGAGGGACTCGATGGCCGTGAGGACCGGACGCGCCGCGTGCTGGAACTCCCGGGCGAGCCGCTGCCGCTCCGCCGGGAAGTCGGGGCTCATCAGCCTGCGGGTGAGGACCTCGTCCACCACCTGGAGGTAGGGCAGCAGCGAGTGGTGCAGCAGGGCGGAGCGGCGGCGCAGCTGCGCCAGCCGGTAGACCTGCTGGGGCCGCCGCTTCTGGAACATGTCGTCCTCCAGCTCCTCCACCTCCAGCAGCGCCGCCACCGCGGCCCGGCGGAAGGTCGCCAGGGCCTCCTGGAGCACGAGGAAGAGCAGGGCCACGGAGTCGTGGGGCTTCTCCCGGCGCGCGTGCGCGGCGATCTCCGGCGCCAGGAACGCCGGGCCCTGCTGCGCGATGACCACGAAGCGCTCGCTCGCCACCATGTGGACGTACACGATCCGGCCGTCGTGGACCAGCGGCACCACCAGCCCGACCATGTCCCCGAGGAAGTCGGCCCGGGCGGGCTCGTCCGTGCGGCCGAACCAGGCCAGTTCCTCGGCCCCCAGGCCGAGCCGCCCGGCCAGCGGCTCCGTCTCCCGCGGGTCCCCCGCCGGCCCCTCCCGCGGCAGTTCGACGTCGACGAGCAGGAAGCGGGTCGCGGCGAGCCGGCGGCGTGCCTCCGCCACGTCCGTGCGCGTGCCGGCCCCCTCCGGCATCGACACCACCGTCACGATCATCACCCTCACCGCCGGTCCCGTCGCCCACGGTCCCAGCCTGAGCGCGGCCGGGGACCGCCGCACTCGGATGCGCTCGTGTGCGCCGCCGGGCGCCCCGAACGGGTGAGCGGGGGCGGGCGACGCCGTACGGGCCGCGGCCGCCGGGTTCCGCCCGGCCGGGATACTCGGCCCATGGCACACACCGATCTCCATGACCTGCTCAGGACCCAGCGTGTCTGGGCGCCCGAGGTGACGCGGCTGCCGCCCTTCGACCCGGACACGGCTCCCCCGACACCGCTGTCCCTGTTCACGAGCTGGTTCGCCGAGGCGGTGGCGGCCGGTCAGCCGGAGCCGCACACGATGTCGCTGGCCACGGTGGACGAGGAGGGGAGGCCGGACGTGCGGATCGTGATGCTGCACGGCGCCGACCCGGACGGCTGGTCCTTCGCCACGCACGCCACCAGCCGCAAGGGCCGGGCCCTGAGCGCGCACCCGTACGCCGCCCTGGCCTTCTACTGGCCGGTGCTGGGCCGGC
>NZ_JBSGDB010000077.1:0-24623 GCF_053602155.1 Streptomyces sp. NPDC004561 | reverse complement strand
GCCCGAGCGCCTCGGTCAGGTACCACAGCAGCTCGTGCAGTTGCCGTACGACGGGGAACACCTCGGACATCCGCCGGGCGTGTTCCTTCGGTCCCGTACGCCAGTCCTGCCCGTCGAAGGTGATCTGCGAGACCTTCTGGCCGGCGCCGAAGCAGTCGTACACCGTGCAACCGGTGAAGCCCTTCTTCCGCAGGTCGGCGTGGATGCCGCAGCGGTGGTCCGCGCCGAGGTTGGGGCACGGCCGGCCCGCGGGCTTGTCGAGAGCGAAGTCGGCGGAGGCCGCGAAGGGCAGGGCGACACAGCAGAGCCCGAAGCAGCTCGCGCAGTCCCCGCGCAGCTCCGGAAGTCCGGCTATCTGATCTGGCATGGCGCCCAGCCTACTGGGGACGACCCGGTGGAAATCCGGCGGTTGCGGCCCCTGCCGTACGGGGGTTACCTGGTAGTACCGGCGGTGAAGCGCGCACGGGGGCCACGGCACGGTCCGAGGGCCCACACCTTCCTGTGCCCCCGCGGCCCCGGCCCCTCCTCGCCGCCGTCATCCAGCGTTCGACGCGGAGGTGACAAACGTGAAAGCGGTCGTCTATGAAAAGCCCTTCAGTGTGATGGTGAAGGACGTCGATGATCCGCAGATCCAGCACCCGAACGATGTGCTGGTACGGGTCACGTCGACCGCCATATGCGGATCCGATCTGCATATGTACGAGGGCCGCACGGCGGCCGAGGCAGGCATCGTCTTCGGGCACGAGAACCTCGGCATCGTCGAGGAAGTCGGCTCCGGTGTGACCTCCCTGTCCCAGGGAGATCGCGTGGTCATGCCGTTCAACGTCGCCTGTGGATTCTGCAAGAACTGCCTCGCCGGAAAGACCGGCTTCTGTCTGACGGTCAACCCGGGCTTCGCCGGCGGAGCCTACGGCTACGTGGCCATGGGCCCGTACAAGGGCGGCCAGGCGGAGCTGCTGCGGGTGCCGTTCGCCGACTTCAACTGCCTGAAGCTGCCGCCGGGCGAGGAGTTCGAGACCGACTTCGTGCTGCTCGCCGACATCTTCCCCACCGGCTACCACGGATGCGAACTCGCCCAGGTCTCGCCCGGCGAGAGCGTGGCCGTCTTCGGCGCCGGTCCGGTGGGCCTGATGGCCGCCTACTCCGCGATGCTGCGGGGCGCGGCGAAGGTGTTCTCGGTGGACCGGGTTCCCGAACGGCTCGCCAAGGCCGAGGAGATCGGGGTGATCCCGATCGACTTCACCAAGGGCGACCCGGCCGAGCAGATCAAGGAACACACGCGTGGAGAGGGCACCGACAAGGGCGTGGACGCCGTCGGGTACCAGGCCCAGTCGCACCACGACGCCAGCCACGAGGAACCGGCCGTCGTCCTCAACACGCTCGTCGAGACGGTGCGGCCGACCGGCATGCTCGGCGTGCCGGGTCTGTACGTGCCCTCGGACCCCGGCGGCCCCGACGAGCACGCCAAGCACGGCCAACTCCTGGTCTCCATCGGCAGGATGTTCGAGAAGGGCCAGCAGATGGGCACCGGCCAGTGCAACGTGAAGCGGTACAACCGCCAGTTGCGCGACATGATCATCGCCGGGCGGGCCAAGCCCAGCTTCGTGGTCTCCCACGAGCTGCCCCTGGACCAGGCACCGCAGGCCTACGAGAAGTTCGACAAGCGGATCGAGGGCTACACCAAGGTGGTCCTGCACCCGGGTCACGCCCTCGCCGCGTGAGCCGACCGGGCAGGTGAGGCACGGGTCCGGACACCCGCGGGTGTCCGGACCTCCGTGCGTCAGGCCTCGTCGCGGGTCAGCGCGAGGAGCCGGTCCAGTACGCGGGGCGCGCCCGCGCGCAGCCCGTCGTGCTCGAACTCGTCGGTGACCCAGCTGCGCAGGCCCCGGACGGCGCGGGCCGTCTCCAGGGAGTGGGCGGTGTCGACGTACATGTCGTCGTGGTAGACGGCCGCGGCGACCGGGACCTCGTTGCCGGCGAGGCGGTCGCGGTCGTACAGCGGGCGCCAGTCGGTGCGGGCCGCGAGCAGCTCGGCGGTCTCGCGCAGCGGGCGCAGCGCCGGGTCGGCGTCGAACATCCAGGGGTGGACGGTCTCGCCGGTGAAGAGGACCGGGGCGTCGCCGGCGAGCGCCTTCGCCGCGTCGAACTGCGGGAACTCGGCGCGGACGCGCTCGGCGGCCCAGTCGGTGGGGCGGGCGTCCTGGCCGTAGATCGCCTCGTGGACGACGGCGTACAGCGGGTGGCCCGCGTACGACAGCAGGGCCTGGGCCTGTTCCTGGAAGGAGTCCGACAGGTCGAGGCCGCCCGGGGTGCGTACGAAGGCGTCCTCCAGGAGGTGGTGGAGGCGGTGGCTGCCGTCACTGGCGCCGAGCATCAGGCCCAGGGACTGGAAGGCCTCGACCGTGAGGCGGTAGCCGTTCGGGAGGACCACGTCGTGGGTGAGGAGGTGGTCGGCGATCCGGCGGGCGCGCTCGACGTCCTGCGGATAGCGGGCGTAGTGCGCGGTGACCTTGCGTTCGACGCGCGGGTAGGCGGCGCGGTAGACGTCCTCGGCGTGGGCGTCCAGGGAGGGCAGTCCGCCGGTGATCACGGCGGCGGCCAGACCCTCGGGGGCGCGGGAGAGGTACGACACCGTGCAGAAGCCGCCGAAGCTCTGGCCGAGCACGGTCCACGGGGCGCCGCCGGTGACCTCGGGACGGATGGCCTCGCAGTCGCGCACGATGGAGTCCGCGCGGAAGTGGGTCAGGTAGTCGGCCTGTGCGGCGGGAGCGCCGCGCAGCGGGAGCGTCTGCCGGGTGGCGGGCGTGGAGCTGCCGGTGCCGCGCTGGTCGAGCAGCAGGACGCGGTACTCCTTCAGGGCCCGGTCGAGCCAGGTCTGACGCCCGACGAAACGATTCGCCCCGAAGCCCGGGCCGCCCTGCAGATACAGCAGCCAGGGCAGGTCCTGGCCCGCCTTGTCGCTCGCGACCGCCTCACGGGCGTACAGCTCGATGGTCTCGCCGCCCGGGTCGGCATGGTCGAGGGGCACGGTGAACCGGCGGTCGGTGAGGACGACACCGGGCTGGCGGTAGCTGAGGGTCAACGGGTCTCCTGGGACGGATGGGACGGACGCGTCCCAGTTCAGCACATGTCCGGGTGGGGGCCGAGCCCCGGGATCATGGATTGTTACTGAACTTGAGGTCAGCGTGCCGCCAGGCTGGAGCGGCGCACCACGAGCTCCGGCTGGAGCACCACCCGGCGGTGCTCGTGCGTCCGCCCGCCCTCGCCCTCTTCGGTCTCCTCCAGCAGCAGCCCGGCGGCCAGGGCGCCCATGGTGACGGCGGGCTGCCGTACGGAGGTCAGCGGTACGGCGGCCGCGGCGGCGAACTCGATGTCGTCGTAGCCGACGATCGCGAGGTCGTCCGGGACCGTGACACCGGCCGCGTACATGGCCTGCAGCACGCCGAGGGCGAGCAGGTCGTTGGCGCAGAAGACGGCGCTGGGGCGGGCGGCGAGGCCGAGCAGGCGGGCGCCCGCGTCCCGGCCGGCTGCCACGTCGAGGCGTTCGGTGGGCAGTTCGCGCAGGGCGTCGGGGCCGAGGCCGGCCTCGGCGAGCGCGTTGAGGGCGCCGGTGCGGCGGTCGCGGACCTGGTTCAGTCCCGGCGGACCGCTGACGTAGGCGATGGAGCGGTGGCCCGCGTCCACCAGGTGCCGCACGGCCAGCGCGCCGCCCGCCACGTCGTCGACGCTGACCGAGCACTTGGTGGTGCCCTCGGCGACCCGGTCGACCAGCACGAAGGGGATGCCGTGCCGGCGGAAGGCCGCGATGTTCCGGCCGGTGGCGTCCGCCGGGGTGAGGAGCACGCCCCGCACCCGCTGCTCGGCGAACAGCGCCAGATAGTCGGCCTCCTCGGCGGCGTTCTGCGCGCTGTTGCAGACCATCACGCCGAGCCCCGCGTCCCGCGCCGCCCGCTCGGCGCCGCGTGCCACGTCCACGAAGAAGGGGTTGCCCATGTCGAGGACGAGCAGGCCCATGATCCGGCTGCGGCCCGCCCGCAACTGCCGCGCGGACTCGCTGCGGACGTAGCCGAGCCGGTCGATGGCGGACAGCACCCGCGCACGGGTCTCGCCGGCGACGGTGTCCGGGCGGTTGATGACATTGGACACCGTGCCGACCGACACTCCGGCGGCGCGGGCGACGTCTTTGATACCCACCGACTGGGCCATCGGGCGAAGACCTCCAGAAAGACGAGGGGCGGCGGGGCGACCTTCACATTACCGTCGCGGCGGCTGGGCGAAGCCGGTCACGTGGTGCGGCGAAGGGGCCGTGCGGGTGGGACGGGGCGGGCGGCGGAGATCCGGCCGGACCGGCCGCCTGTGGCGGCGGGTCATGACTGGTGGAACACCTCCGTGAGCGGCTTCATGGCCTCGTCGGGCCGGGCGCCGTCCAGCGACTCGAAGAACGGCGCCATCTCCGCCTGCCAGCGGGCGTTGACGTCGGTGGCCTCCATCCGGGCCTGGGCGGCGGCGAAGTCCTCGGTCTCCAGGTAGCCGACGAGGAGCCCGTCCTCGCGCAGGAACAGCGAGTAGTTGTGCCAGCCGGTGGCGGAGAGGGCTTCGAGCATCTCCGGCCAGACGGCGGCGTGCCGCTCACGGTACTCGTCGAGGCGGTCCGCCCGGACCTTCAGCAGGAAGCACACGCGCTGCATCAACGCCCCCCGATCGCTCAGAAGTTGAACTGGTCGATGTTCTTGGCGTCGAACACGGTCGGCTTGCCCAGGCTGATCACGCCGTCCTTGCCGATCGTGTACGTCGTCGAGCCGGCCTTGAAGGTCTCGCCCTCCTTGCCGGAGATCTGGCCGGAGGCCAGCGCGACCGTGGTCCGGGCGGCCAGGTCGCCGAGCTTGGCCGGGTCCCACAGCTCGAAGCCCTCGACGGTGCCGTTCTTGACGTACTGGCGCATGTCGTTGGGGGTGCCCAGACCTGTCAGCCTGACCTTGCCCTTGTACTTGGACCCCGACAGGTACTGCGCGGCCGCCTTGATGCCGACCGTGGTCGGGGAGATGATCCCCTTCAGGTCCGGGTACTGCTGCAGCAGGCCCTGGGTCTGCTGGAAGGACTGCTGCGCGTCGTCGTTGCCGTACGCGATCTTGACGAGCTTGACGTCCTTGTACTTGGGATCCTTCAGCTCGTCCTTCATGTAGCCGATCCACGTGTTCTGGTTCGTCGCGGTCTGCGCGGCGGACAGGACCGCGATCTGGCCCTTGTAGCCGATCTGCCGGGCGAGCAGCTGCACCTCGGTACGGCCCAGGTCCTCGGCGCTCGCCTGGGAGACGAAGGCGTTGCGGCAGCCCGGGTTGGTGTCGGAGTCGTAGGTGACGACCTTGATCCCGTTGCTCATCGCCTGCTTCAGCGCGGTGCACAGGGCCCCCGGGTCCTGCGCCGACACCGCGATGCCGTTCACCTGCTGCTGGGTGAGCGTGTTGACGTAACTGACCTGCCCGGATGTGTCGGTGGCGCTGGACGGCCCCACCTCCCTGTACTTCTCGCCGAGTTCGGCGAGGGCCTTCTCGCCGCCCTTGTCCGAGGTCGTGAAGTACGGGTTGTTGACCTGCTTGGGCAGGAACCCGACCGTCAGCCCCTTCTTGGTGGCCGCGTTCGGATCGGCCTTGCCGGCCGTGGCGGCGGAGGCGTTGTCGGACTTGACGACCTTCTTGGTGGTACCGCCACAGGCGGTCAGAGCGAGCGCGAGGGACGTGCCGGCGGCGAGCGCGGCGCAGGCACGGCGGACTGAAGACGTGTTCATGGAGAGGTCCTTGGGAAGAGGGTGAAGGGACGCGCCCTGGAACGGGGCGCGGGAAGTGCACGACCGGCCGCGGCAGGCCCGCGGCCGGCGGACCGTCTATCCGGCGGACCCGGCCGCCCTGGCGACGAGGATCTGCCGCGCGACCCGTGGGCCGAGGACGGAGACGACGAGCAGCACTCCGGTGACCACGATCTGCGACTGCGCGGAGACGTTCAGCAGGCTCATCACGTTCTGCAGGGCGCCCAGCAGGAAGACGCCGGCGATGGCGCCGCCGATGGTGCCCCTGCCCCCGTCGAAGTCGATGCCGCCCAGCAGCACCGCGGCGACGACGGACAGTTCCAGTCCCGTGGCGTTGTCGTAGCGGGCGCTGGCGTAGTGCAGGGCCCAGAAGACGCCGGTGAGGGAGGCCATGAAGCCGGTGGCCACGAACAGGAGCAGCTTGGTGCGCTTCACCCGGATCCCGGCGAAGCGCGCGGCCTCCTCGCTGGCGCCGACGGCGAACAGCGACCGCCCGAACGGGGTGGCGTGCAGGACCACCACGGCGATGGCGAGCAGCAGCAGGAAGGGCAGGAAGGCCTGGGGCAGGAACGTGCCGCCGATGCGGCCGGCCGCGAAGTCCAGGTACTGGGAGGGGAAGTCGGTGACCGCGTCGGAGCCGAGCACGATCTGGGCGATGCCCCGGTAGGCGGCGAGGGTGCCGATGGTGACGGCGAGCGAGGGCAGCCCGAGCCGGGTCACCAGCAGGCCGTTGACCAGGCCGCAGAGCACGCCGAGCACCAGGCACAGCGGGATGATCGTCTCGATGGCCATGCCGTCGTTCCACAACTTGCCCATCACCGCCCCGGACAGCCCGGCCGTGGACGCCACGGACAGGTCGATCTCGCCGGCGACCACCAGCAGGGTCATCGGCAGGGCGATCAGCGCGATCGGGAGCGTGTTGCCGATCAGGAACGACAGGTTGAGGGCGTTGCCGAAGCCGTCGACGAAGCCGAACGACAGCAGCAGCAGGACGATCAGGAGCGCGCCCACGACCGTGTCCCAGCGGACCGCGCGTGTCAGTGCCTCAGGCATGGCCGGTGTTCTCCTTCGCCACGGCGGTCCTCCTCGGGGCCGACTTCTTCTTCAGGGCGGCGGCCACCCGCAGCGCGACGATCCGGTCGACCGCGATGGCGAGCAGCAGCAGGACGCCGTTGATGGCGAGCACCCACACCGAGCTGACGCCGAGTGCGGGCAGCACGCTGTTGACGGAGGTCAGCAGCAGACCGCCGAGGGCCGCGCCGTAGACGCTGCCCGACCCGCCGGTGAAGGCGACGCCGCCGACCACGACCGCGCTGACGACGGTGAGTTCGTAGCCGTTGCCGGTGCCGGAGTCGACGTTGCCGAACCGGGCGAGGTACAGGGCACCGGCGAGCCCGGCGAGCGCGCCGCAGAAGGTGTAGGCGGCCAGGATCCGCTTGCGCACCGGGATACCGGCGAGCCGGGCGGCCTCCGGGTTGGAGCCCAGCGCGTACAACTCCCGTCCGCTGCCGTACTGCTTGAGGTAGTAGGCGGTGGCGACCAGCACGGCGAGGGCGATCAGGGCGAGCCAGGGGATCGCGGAGATGCCTCCGGAGCCGAAGTCGACGAATCCGCCGGGGAGATCGGCCGCCGTGATCTGCCGGGAGCCGACCCAGATGGAGTCGACGCCCCGGATGATGTAGAGGGTGCCGAGCGTGACGACCAGCGCGGGCACCTGGCCGAGGCTCACCAGCAGGCCGTTCAGCAGTCCGAAGCCGATCCCCAGCAGCACGGCCAGGACGATCGCGACGACCGCGTTTCCGCCGCCGTGCAGGAAGTCGCCGGCGGCGAAGGCGCAGATGCCGAGCGTGGAGCCGACCGACAGGTCGACGTTGCGGGTGATGACGACCAGCGACTGGCCGGTGGCGACCAGCACCAGGATGGTCGCGTTGAGCAGCAGGTCCTTGATGCCCTGTTCGGACAGGAACTGGCTGTTGTCGGCCTGGGTGACGGCGATCATCACCAGGAAGACGACCAGGATGGCGAGTTCGCGCATCTTGAACACACGGTCCACCAGCCGGGTGCCGCTGGACCGGGGCGCCTCGGCGACCGAGGCCTCGTTCGGTGTGGTCACCGTCATCCGGCGGCCCTCCGGGGGATGGTCGGAATCATGGGGGCGGCCCTGTCTGCGGCTGTCATACGGCGGCCCTCCCGGTGGCGGCGGCCATCACGGTCTCCTCGGTGGCTTCGGAGCGGGGTATCTCGGCGGTGATCCGGCCCTCGTGCATCACCAGCACCCGGTCGGCCATGCCGAGGATCTCCGGCAGGTCGGAGGAGATCATCAGCACCGCCACCCCGTCGGCGGCCAGTTCGCCGAGCAGCCGGTGCACCTCGGCCTTGGTGCCGACGTCGATGCCGCGGGTGGGCTCGTCGACGATGAGCACCTTGGGGCCGGTGGCCAGCCACTTGGCGAGGACGACCTTCTGCTGGTTGCCGCCGGAGAGCGTGGCGACGGCGTCCGCGATCCGGGCGTACTTCACCTGGAGCCTGACCGCCCAGTCCAGGGAGCGGCTGCGTTCGGCGCCCCGGTCCACCAGGCCGGCCTTCACCGTCGTACGCAGCCCGGTCAGGCCGATGTTCCGCTCGATGCTCATGTCCATCACCAGGCCCTGGGCCCGCCGGTCCTCCGGCACCAGGGCCAGCCCCGCGGCCATCGCGGTGGAGGGCGCGCCCCTGGTGAGCCCGCGGCCGTCGACCTCGACCTCGCCCGCGTCCCAGCGATCGACGCCGAACACCGCCCGGGCCACCTCGGTGCGGCCCGCGCCCACCAGCCCGGCTAGGCCGACGATCTCACCGCGCCGCACCTCGAAGGAGACGTCGGTGAAGACGCCCTCCCGGGTCAGCCGGCGCACGCTCAGCGCGACCTCGCCGGGGCCGACCTCCTGCTTGGGGTACAGCTCGTCCAGGTCACGGCCGACCATCCGGCGGACCAGGTCGTCCTCCGTCATGCCGTCGAGGGACTCGCTGGCGATCCAGGCGCCGTCCCGCAGCGTGGTGACCTTCTGGCAGATCTGGAAGATCTCCTCCAGCCGGTGCGAGATGAACAGCACGGCGGCGCCCTGCTCGCGCAGGGTGCGCACGACACCGAAGAGACGGGCCACCTCGCTGCCGGTCAGGGCCGCCGTCGGCTCGTCCATGATCAGCACGCGGGCGTCGAAGGAGAGCGCCTTGGCGATCTCCACGATCTGCTGGTCGGCGATGGACAGGCCGCGGGCCGGCCGGTCGGGGTCGAGCTCCACGCCGAGCCGCTTCATCAGGGCGGCCGTGGCCGCGTGCGTGGCCTTGTGGTCGATCCGGCCGAGCGCCCGCCTGGGCCTGCGGCCCATGAAGATGTTCTCGGCGATCGACAGGTCCGGAAAGAGCGTGGGCTCCTGGTAGATCACGGCGATGCCGGCGTCACGGGCGTCGCCGGGGCCGTGGAAGACCACGGGCTCGCCGTCGAGCAGCACCTGCCCGGCGTCCGGCCGGTGCACCCCGGCGAGGGTCTTGATCAGGGTCGACTTGCCCGCGCCGTTCTCCCCGGCGAGGGCGTGCACCTCACCGGGGAACAGCTGCAGGGAGACGCCCCTCAGGGCGCGTACGGCACCGAAGGACTTGGCGACGTCCCGCAGCGCCAGCACCGGGGCCGGTCCCGTGTCGGGCGGGTGGGTCATGAGGGCTCCTCGACGACTCCGGCGGGATGGCACCGCGCCTCCACCGGGTCGTGAAAGGTTTCAACTGGATTGCCGGGACCGTAGGCACCGGAGCCACGTCGCGTCAATGGGGCCGTGTCGAAAAAGTTTCGGGATCAGTAAGTCACGGCAGGATCACGGGAAAAGGCGTGGGTCGGAGTCCTTGACACCCTTCCGGGCGGGCCCCTAGCTTGCGTTCTGAATCGTTTCACCCGCTCAGTCGTTCCGACCGACACCACAGGAGCCCTGCAGTGACCGACCTCGCCGCGGTGAAGGCCGCGCTCAAGACCCAGGCCGTCGAGACGCCGTCGTGGGCGTACGGGAACTCGGGGACCCGCTTCAAGGTGTTCGCCCAGCCGGGCGTGCCGCGCACTCCGAGGGAGAAGCTGGACGACGCGGCGCAGGTGCACGCGTTCACGGGCGTGGCCCCGACGGTGGCGCTGCACATCCCCTGGGACCGGGTCGAGGACTACGCCGCGCTGGCCAAGTACGCCGAGGAGCGCGGAGTGCGGCTCGGGGCGATCAACTCCAACACCTTCCAGGACGACGACTACAGGCTGGGCAGCATCTGCCATCCCGACGCCGCGGTGCGGCGCAAGGCCGTCGACCACCTGCTGGAGTGCGTCGACATCATGGACGCGACGGGCTCCCGGGATCTGAAGCTGTGGTTCGCCGACGGTACGAACTACCCCGGCCAGGACGACGTCCGCGGCCGTCAGGACCGGCTGGCCGAGGGGCTGGCGCAGGTGTACGAGCGACTCGGGGACGGGCAGCGGATGCTGCTGGAGTACAAGTTCTTCGAGCCGGCCTTCTACACGACCGACGTCCCCGACTGGGGCACGGCGTACGCGCACTGCCTCAAGCTCGGGCCGCGGGCACGGGTCGTGGTCGACACCGGCCATCACGCGCCGGGGACCAACATCGAGTTCATCGTGGCGACGCTGCTGCGCGAGGGCAAGCTCGGCGGGTTCGACTTCAACTCCCGCTTCTACGCGGACGACGACCTGATGGTGGGAGCGGCGGATCCGTTCCAGCTGTTCCGGATCATGTACGAGGTGGTGCGGGGCGGGGGGCTCTCCTCCGACGTGGCCTTCATGCTCGACCAGTGCCACAACATCGAGGCGAAGATCCCGGCGATCATCCGGTCGGTGATGAACGTCCAGGAGGCCACGGCGAAGGCGCTGCTGGTCGACCGGGGGGCGCTGGCCGCCGCGCAGGCCGCCGGCGACGTGCTCGGGGCGAACGCGGTGCTGATGGACGCGTACAACACGGATGTGCGGCCCTTGCTGCGTGACCTGCGCGAGGAGATGGGGATCGCCGCGGATCCGGTCACCGCGTACGCCCGGTCCGGGTGGGCCGAGAAGATCGCCGCTGAGCGGGTCGGTGGCCGGCAGGCGGGGTGGGGGGCGTAGGCGTCCGCCGGGTTCCGTCGCACACGGGCTGCCGGTCGCGGGTGGTCGACCGCGCAAGTCCCTCGCCCCTCGGGGCGCTTCACCCAGCCTCTTCCGCAAAGGACCGAATGTTCATGTCACCCCATCCCGAAGCCGCCGCTCTGCTCTCCCGCTCCCACCGGCTCGGCTCCGATCCCCACAACACCAACTACGCCGGCGGCAACGCCTCCGCCAAGGGCACCGACACCGACCCGGTCACCGGCGGTGACGTGGAGCTGATGTGGGTGAAGGGGTCCGGGGGCGACCTCGGGACGCTGACCGGGGCCGGGCTCGCCGTGCTGCGCCTCGACCGGCTGCGGGCCCTCGCCGACGTCTACCCGGGGGTGGACCGGGAGGACGAGATGGTCGCCGCGTTCGACTACTGCCTGCACGGCAAGGGTGGCGCCGCGCCCTCCATCGACACCGCCGTGCACGGTCTGGTCGACGCCCCGCACGTGGACCATCTGCACCCGGACTCCGGTATCGCGCTCGCCTGTGCCGCCGACGGGGAGAAGCTGACCGCCGAGTGCTTCGGCGACAGTGTGGTGTGGGTGCCCTGGCGGCGTCCCGGCTTCCAGCTCGGGCTGGACATCGCCGCCGTCAAGGAGGCCAATCCGCAGGCCGTCGGATGCGTTCTCGGCGGGCACGGGATCACCGCCTGGGGGAACACCTCCGAGGAGTGCGAGCGCAACTCGCTGCACATCATCCGCACCGCCGAGGCGTTCCTCGCCGAGAAGGGGAAGGCGGAGCCGTTCGGCCCGGTGCTCCCGGGGTACGGGCCGCTGCCCGAGGCCGAGCGGTGGGAGCGGGCCGCCGCGCTCGCGCCCCACGTCCGCGCCCTCGCCTCCCAGGACAGGCCCCAGGTCGGGCACTTCGACGACGCCGACGTGGTCCTGGACTTCGTGGCGCGCGCCGAGCACCCCCGGCTGGCCGCGCTGGGCACCTCCTGCCCGGACCACTTCCTGCGCACGAAGGTACGGCCGCTGGTGCTGGACCTGCCGCCGGCCGCGCCCCTGGAGGACGCCGTCGCCCGGCTGCGGGAGCTGCACGCCGAGTACCGCGCCGAGTACGCCGCCTACTACGAGCGGCACGCCCGGCCCGACTCCCCCGCCATGCGCGGCGCCGACCCGGCGATCGTGCTGATCCCCGGCGTGGGCATGTTCAGCTTCGGCAAGGACAAGCAGACCGCCCGGGTGTCCGGCGAGTTCTACGTCAACGCCATCAACGTGATGCGGGGCGCGGAGGCGGTGTCGTCGTACGCGCCGATCGAGGAGTCGGAGAAGTTCCGCATCGAGTACTGGGCGCTGGAGGAGGCCAAGCTCCGGCGGATGCCGGAGCCCAGGGCACTCGCCACGCGGATCGCGCTGGTGACCGGCGCGGGCAGCGGGATCGGCCGGGCGATCGCGCACCGGCTCGTCGCCGAGGGCGCGTGCGTCGTCGTCGCCGACCTCGACGCCCACAACGCCGCCGCGGTCGCCGAGGAGCTGGGCGGCCCGGACAAGGCGGTCGCGGTCACGGTGGACGTCACCGACGAGCAGCGGATCGCCGCGGCGTTCCGCGAGGCCGTGCTGGCCTTCGGCGGGGTCGACCTGGTGGTCAACAACGCCGGCATCTCGATCTCCAAGCCGCTGCTGGAGACGACGGCGAGGGACTGGGACCTCCAGCACGACATCATGGCCCGTGGCTCCTTCCTCGTCTCGCGCGAGGCGGCCCGGGTGATGACCGCGCAGGGGCTGGGCGGCGACATCGTCTACATCGCGTCCAAGAACGCCGTCTTCGCCGGTCCGAACAACATCGCCTACTCCGCCACCAAGGCCGACCAGGCCCACCAGGTGCGGCTGCTGGCGGCCGAGCTGGGAGAGCACGGGATCCGGGTGAACGGCGTCAACCCGGACGGCGTGGTACGCGGTTCCGGGATCTTCGCGGGCGGCTGGGGCGCGCAGCGGGCGGCGGTGTACGGGGTGCCGGAGGAGAAGCTGGGCGAGTTCTACGCGCAGCGGACCATCCTCAAGCGGGAGGTGCTGCCCGAGCACGTGGCGAACGCGGTGTTCGCCCTCACGGGCGGGGACCTGACCCACACCACCGGACTGCACATCCCGGTCGACGCGGGTGTGGCGGCCGCGTTCCTGCGATGAGCGCGGACGTGAAGTCGTACGCCGCGGTCGACCTCGGCGCGTCCAGCGGGCGCGTCATGGTCGGCCGCGTGGGGCCGGACTCGCTGGAGCTGACCGAGGCGCACCGGTTCCGCAACCGTCCCGTGCGCGTTCCCGAGGGGCTGCGCTGGGACGTCCTCGGGCTGTACGGCGGTGTCCTGGACGGGCTGCGGGCCGCCGGGCGGGTCGACTCGGTCGGCATCGACAGCTGGGCCGTGGACTACGGCCTGCTGGACGCGGACGGCGCCCTGCTGGGCAACCCGGTGCACTATCGCGACGCCCGCACGGAGGGCGTCGCCGAGAAGGTGTGGGCGACCGTGCCGGCCGAGGAGCTGTACGCGGCGACGGGCCTGCAGTACGCGCCGTTCAACACCCTCTACCAGCTCACCGCCGCCCGGTCGACCGCTCAGTTCGCGCGCGCGGCACGGCTGTTGCTCATCCCGGATCTGCTGACGTACTGGCTGACCGGAGAGCAGGGCACCGAGCTGACGAACGCCTCCACCACCCAGCTCGTCGACCCGCGCACCCGCACCTGGGCGCACGGGATCGCCGAACGGCTGGGCATCGACCTGGGGCTGTTCGCGCCGCTGCGGCAGCCGGGCGACCCGGCGGGCGTGCTCCGTCCCCAGGTGCTGGAGGAGACCGGCCTCACGGGTCCGGTGCCGGTGACGGCCGTCGGCTCGCACGACACCGCCTCCGCGGTCGCCGCGGTCCCGGCCGTCGGCGAGCGCTTCGCCTACATCTGCACCGGCACCTGGTCCCTCGTGGGGCTGGAGCTGGCCGCCCCGGTGCTCACCGAGGAGAGCCGGGCCGCCAACTTCACCAATGAGCTCGGGCTCGACGGCACCGTGCGCTACCTGCGCAACATCATGGGGCTGTGGCTGCTCCAGGAGTGCCAGCGCGCCTGGGACGAGCCCGATCTCGGGCTGCTGCTGCGCGAGGCCGCGCAGGTGCCCGCCCTGCGCTCGGTCGTGGACGCCGGCGACGCGGTGTTCCTCGCGCCGGGACGGATGCCGCAGCGGATCGCGGAGGCCTGCCGGGCCTCGGGACAGCCGGTGCCGCGGACACGGGCCGAGACCACCCGCTGCATCCTCGACTCGCTGGCGCTGGCCCACCGCCGGGCCGTCGCGGACGCCCAGCGGCTGGCCGACCACCCGGTGGACGTGGTGCATGTCGTCGGCGGCGGCACCCGCAACGCGCTGCTGTGCCAGCTGACCGCCGACGCCTGCGGGCTGCCGGTGGTGGCGGGCGCGACGGAGGCGGCCGCGCTCGGCAACGTCCTCGTCCAGGCCCGCGCCCAGGGGCTGGTCGGCGACCTCACCGCGCTGCGCCGGCTGCTCGCCCGGACCCAGCCGCTGACCCGGTACACACCGCGCGGCGGCACCGCTGCCTGGCGGGAGGCCGAGGCACGGCTCGCCGCGCGGTGAGCCGCGCCCTCCCCCGGGCGGGATGCGCCCACTACCCTGCAACTCGTCCGACGAACCACCCCGAGGAGCCGCGATGCGTGTCGCTCTGTTCCTGACCTGTGTCAACGACGCGCTCTATCCGGACACCGGCAAGGCCGTGGTGAGACTGCTGACCAGACTGGGCGTCGAGGTCGACTTCCCGATGGCGCAGACCTGCTGCGGGCAGGCCCACTACAACACCGGCTACCGGCACGAGGCCGAGCCGCTGGCCCGGCATTTCTCCGAGGTCTTCGGGGAGTACGAGGCGATCGTGACCCCGTCGGGATCGTGCGGGGCCATGGTGCGGGAGCTGTACCCCCGGATGGGCGAGCGGGCCCGGGCCGAGGGGCGCGGGGACTCGCTCGCCCGTACCCTGGCGCCGGTGGTGCCGAAGACGTACGAGCTCACGGAGTTCCTGGTGGACGTGCTGGGGGTGACCGACGTGGGCGCCTGCTACCCGCACACGGTCACCTACCACCCCACCTGCCACGGGCTGCGCTCCCTCGGGCTGGGCGAGCGGCCGCGCAGGCTCCTGGAGGCGGTCAAGGGGCTGGAGCTGGTCGAGTTGCCGGGTGCGGAGGAGTGCTGCGGGTTCGGCGGCACGTTCGCGGTGAAGAACGCGGAGGTCTCGGCGGCGATGGGCGCGGACAAGGTGCGCAACGCCGAGTCGACCGGCGCCGAGGTGCTGTGCGCGGCCGACAACTCCTGCCTGATGCACATCGGCGGGACCATGACCAGGCTCGGCACCGGCATGCGGCCGGTGCACATCGCGGAGATCCTGGCGAGCACGGAGGAGGACCCGGCGGCATGAGCGGAACGTTCGTCGGCATGCCGGCCTTCCCCCAGGCCGCGCACGCCGCCGTCAACAACCCCACGCTGCGCGGCAATCTGCGCCACGCCACCCACACCATCCGCGCCAAGCGGGCCAGGGCGGTGGCCGAACTGTCCGACTGGGCGGAGCTGCGCGAGGCCGGCCGCCGGATCAAGGACCACACCCTGCGCCATCTCGACCGCTACCTCGAGCAGTTGGAGGAGTCGGTCACCGCCGCGGGCGGCACCGTGCACTGGGCCGCCGACGCCGACGAGGCCAACCGGATCGTGGCCCGGCTGGTCAGGGAGACCGGCGAGTCGGAGGTCGTCAAGGTCAAGTCGATGGCCACGCAGGAGATCGGCCTCAACGAGGCCCTGGAAGCCGAGGGCATCCGCGCCTACGAGACCGATCTCGCCGAGCTGATCGTCCAGTTGGGCAAGGACCGGCCGTCACACATCCTCGTGCCCGCCATCCACCGCAACCGGGGCGAGATCCGGGACATCTTCCGCTCCGAGATGGGCGAGTGGGGCCGCCCGGCCCCCGAGGACCTGACCGACTCGCCCGCCGAACTCGCCGAGGCGGCCCGCCTGCACCTGCGGGAGAAGTTCCTGCGGGCAAAGGTCGGCATCTCCGGCGCCAACTTCATGGTCGCCGAGACCGGCACCCTCGTCGTCGTGGAGTCCGAGGGCAACGGCCGGATGTGCCTGACCCTGCCCGAGACGCTGATCTCCGTGGTCGGCATCGAGAAGATCGTGCCCACCTGGCGCGACCTGGAGGTCTTCCTCCAGACCCTGCCCCGCTCCTCCACCGCCGAGCGCATGAACCCGTACACGTCGATGTGGACCGGCACGACCGGCGAGGACGGCCCGCGCGCCTTCCACCTGGTCCTGCTCGACAACGGCCGCACCGACACCCTCGCCGACACCGTCGGCCGCCAGGCCCTGCGCTGCATCCGCTGCTCGGCCTGCCTCAACGTCTGCCCGGTCTACGAACGCGCCGGCGGGCACGCGTACGGCTCGGTGTATCCCGGCCCGATCGGCGCCATCCTCAGCCCTCAGCTCCGGGGCACGCAGAGCGAGATCGACGCCTCACTGCCGTACGCCTCCTCGCTCTGCGGGGCCTGCTACGAGGTCTGCCCGGTCGCCATCGACATCCCCGAGGTGCTGGTGCATCTGCGGGAACGGGTCGCGCAAGGCGGTCCGGCGGTGCGGGAGGGCAACAAGGTCGTGCTGCGGCCGGCGAAGGGGCACGCGGCCGAGCGGGCCGCGATGCGGGCGGCGCGCTGGGCGTTCGCGCACCCGGGCGCGCTGCGGACGGGCCAGCGCCTCGCCTCCCGCACCCGCCGGCTGCATCCGCGCACCCTCCCCGGGCCGGGCCGCGCCTGGAGCGGCACCCGGGACCTGCCGGCCGTACCGGCGGAGCCCTTCCGGGACTGGTGGCAGCGCACGCGCGGCGGGAAGGACGGGGCGAAGTGAGCGGCAGGGAGCGGATCCTGGGGCGGGTGCGGCGCGCGCTCGCGGACGTGCCGCCCGACGACAGGGCGTACGAGGAGGCCGTGCCGCGTGACTACGCGCGCGAGCACGGCGAACGCTCGGCCGAGGAGACGGTGGCGCTGCTGGCCGAGAACCTGGCGGACTACCGCGCGGTCGTGCATCGCTGCACGGAGGACGAACTGCCGTCCCTGATCGCACGGTTGCTCGCGGAGCGGAAGACCGGCCCGGTGCTGGTGCCGCCGGGACTCGCGCCGGACTGGCTGGCGGGGACGAACGTCGAACGGGTCGCAGACCGGGCCGGGAGCACGGCGCGGGACCTGGACGAGGTGGACAGCGTCGTCACGGCCTGCGCGGTGGCGATCGCCGAGACCGGCACGATCGTCCTGGACGGCTCACCGGACCAGGGCAGGCGCCGCGTCTCGCTGGTCCCCGACCACCACATCTGTGTCGTCAGGGTGCCGGACCAGGTCGTGGCGTCCGTGCCCCGCGCCCTGGAACGGCTCGACCCGGGCCGCCCGCTGACCTGGATCTCCGGGCCGTCGGCAACCAGTGACATCGAGCTGGACCGGGTGGAGGGCGTGCACGGGCCGCGCACCCTGGAGGTGGTGCTGGTCGGCGCCCCGGGCGACTGAACGCGCGGGTGGCCCGCCGACTGGCTAGCGTGAGGGCATGATCCGGTTCGAGCAGGTCACCAAGCGGTATCCGGACGGTACGACGGCCGTGGACGGCCTCTCCTTCGAGGTGTCCGAGGGCGAACTGGTGACGCTCGTCGGCCCCTCGGGCTGCGGCAAGACGACGACCATGATGATGGTGAACCGGCTCATCGAGCCGACCTCCGGGCGGATCCTCGTCGACGGCGAGGACATCGCCACGGTCGACCCGGTGCGGCTGCGCCGCCGTATCGGGTACGTGATCCAGCAGGTGGGACTGTTCCCGCACCGCACCGTCCTGGACAACACCGCGACCGTGCCCGCGCTGCTCGGCTGGAAGCGGGCGAGGGCCCGGGCCAGGGCGGCGGAGCTGCTGGACCTGGTCGGGCTCGACCCGAGGACGTACGGGCCGCGCTACCCGGAGCAGCTGTCCGGCGGGCAGCGGCAGCGGGTCGGCGTGGCCCGGGCGCTGGCGGCTGACCCGCCGGTGCTGCTGATGGACGAGCCGTTCGGCGCGGTCGACCCGGTGGTGCGCGAGCAGTTGCAGGACGAGTTCCTGCGGATGCAGACGGCGGTGCGCAAGACGGTGCTGCTGGTCACGCACGACATCGAGGAGGCCGTCCGGCTGGGCGACCGGATCGCCGTGTACGGGCAGGGCCGCATCGAGCAGTTCGACACGCCCGGGGCGGTGCTCGGGGCGCCCGCGACGTCGTACGTCGCCGGGTTCGTCGGCGCGGACCGCGGGCTGAAGCGGCTGTCGGTCACCGCGATCGAGCCGGACGACCTGGAGCAGCCGCCCGTGGCCCGCCCGGACGAGCCCGCCGACGGGGCGCGGGAGCGGCTGCGGTCCGCGGGCGCGCGCTGGGCGGTCGTCCTGGACGCGCACGGCGACCTGCACGGCTGGGTCGGCATCGACGAACTGGCGCGGGACGGCACGGTGGGGGACCTCGCCCACCGGATGACCGCCTGGGTGCCGGTGGGCGCGCCGCTCAAGCAGGCGTTCGGGGTGATGCTCCAGTACGACGCCGGGTGGGTCGCGGTGCTGGACGGGGCGCGCTTCCTCGGGGTGCTGACCCCGGCGAAGCTGCACGAGGCGCTGCGCCGCTCGGTGGACGCGGACGCGAGGGGCGTCGCGCGCAGGCAGGTCGGCTTCGACTCGGTGGCGGACGCCTGATCCGCGTCACTTCAGCAGGCCCTTGTCCTTCAGATAGGCGCGGGCCACGTCGGCGGGCAGCCTCCGCCAGCTGTCGACCTGCCGGTTCATGTCCGCCAGGTCCGCCGTGGTGAGGACGCCGTTGAGCTTGCCGAGCGCCTTGGTCACGCCGGTGCTGCCCGCGCGGGCGCGGTTGACGACCGGGACCACGTAGTCGGCGTTCTGCAGATGGCGGTCGTCGGCGAGCAGCACCAGGCCGAACGCGTCGAGGGTGGCGTCCGTGGTGGTGGTCAGCACCATCTGGTCCCGGCCGTCCTGCACCGCCCGCTTGGCCGGGGTGGTGCCGACGCCCTTGGGGTCGACGCCGGTGACGTCGATTCCGTACACCTTCTTCAACCCGGGCGCGCAGTAGGGCCGTTGCACGCACTCGTCGCCCGCCGCGAGCCGTACCCCGAGCCCCGAGGCGCCGAGGTCGCCGAGGGTCCTCAGGTGGTGCCGGCGGGCGTAGTCGGCGCTCACCGCGAAGGCGTTCTGGTCGACGGCGCGGCCGGGCGGCAGGACGGTCAGTCCGCGGGGCGTGGCGAGCGTGCGCAGCGCCTTCATCGTGGCGCCGAGGTCGGGTGAGCCGACGGGGGCGGCGCCGGCGCCGTGGGTCTTGGCGTTCAGCCAGTCGGCGAAGGTGGCCGCGTACTCGGGCACGACGTCGATCTGGCCCGATTCCAGGGCGGGTTCGTACAGCTCCCGGTTGGCGACGGTCAGGATCGACGTCCTGTAGCCGGCCTGGTTCAGCAGCTGGGCGTACATCTGGGCGAGCAGGTCGCTCTCGGTGAAGCCGGCCGAGCCGATGGTCAGATGGTGGCTGTCGCCGGGCGGTGCGGTGAGCCGGCCGCGGTTCTCCAGGGACGGGCCGGTGGCGCAGGCGGCGAGGGTGAGCAGCGCGGCGGCCGCCAGGGCGTGGCGCCCGCTCATCGGCCGCCCCGCGCCCACGCCGGCGCCCGCCGCTCGGCGATCTCGAAGACGCCCTCGACCACGAGCGCGAACACCGCGACGAGCAGCGCTCCCGCGACCACCTGGGGCGTGCTGGTGAGGTTGAAGCCCGCCGTGATGATCCGGCCGAGGCCGCCGCCGCCCGCGAGCGCGGCGATGGTGGCGGTGGCGACGAGCTGCACGGCGGCGATCCGCACCCCGTTCAGCACCATGGGGAACGAAAGGGGCAGTTCCACGTGGAACAGGGTCTGCCGGCCGGTCATGCCCATGCCCCGGGCCGCCTGGACGACGCTCCGGTCGACCTCGCGCATCCCCACGTAGGCGTTGGTGAGCAGCGGTGGCACGGCGAACAGCACCAGGGCCACCACCGTGGGCCCTTCGCCCCAGTTCCCGATCGGGGTCAGGAGCAGCAGGACCAGCACGGCGAAGGTGGGGACGGCCCGGCCGACGTTGGAGATGTTCACGGCGAGCGCCCCGCCCCTGCCGAGGTGCCCGAGGACCAGCGCGACGGGCAGGGCGATCAGACAGCTGATGACCAGGCAGACGACGGTGAGCACCAGGTGCTGGAGCAGCCGGTGCCCCACCCCGTCCTCGCCGGACCAGTGCGCGGGGTCGGCGAGCCAGTCCCAGGTGGCGGCGAGCGTGCTCATGGACGGTCCGCCCTCGGGGGCGCGGTGCTCATGCGCGGGCCGCCCTCGTCCACGGGGTGATCAGCCACTGGACGCCCAGCAGGAGCAGGTCGGCGGCGACCGCGATCAGCACGCACAGCACGGACGCGGTGAGCACCTGGGCCTTGAAGAAGGTGTTCATGCCCGCGTAGATGAGGTTCCCGAGGCCGCCGAAGCCGACGATGGCGCCGACGGTGACCAGGGAGACCGCCGAGACGGTCGCGATCCGCAGACCGGCCATCGCGGCGGGCAGGGCGAGGGGCAGTTCCACGGTGAGCAGCAGCCGGATCGGGCCGTAGCCGAGGCCGCGCGCCGCCTGCCGGGTCTCCTCCGGGACCGCCCGCAGGCCGGCGAGGATGTTCCGGACCAGCAGGGTGAGCGAGTACAGCACGAGACCGGCGACGACGAGGGTGGCCGAGAGGCCGTAGAGGGGCAGGAGCAGGGAGAACATCGCCAGCGACGGGATGGTGTAGAGGATCGTCGTCACGGCGAGGACCGGGCCGGCCGCCCAGCCCCAGCGGCGGGCCAGCACCGCCAGCGGCACGGCGACGACCAGGCCGATGAGGACCGCCAGGGCGGTCAGCCGGAGGTGCTGGACGACCGCGTCGAGCAGGATCTGGCGGCGGCTGCTCAGATAGGCGCCGCAGATCCACTCGTTGCGCGCGAGGCAGTCGTCCGGGGGCGCGGTCACGGGTCCATTGGACCGGCAGGAGGCGCCGGCCGGCGCGTTGTGGTGACCCGTACGAGGGGCCGGCTAGCGCATCCCCGCGGCGTCGAGCAGGGCGGTGACCGTCGCGGTGGCGAGTCCGTCGTCCAGGCGTTCCACCCGGGCGCCGGCCCGGGCGCTCGCGCCGTCGAAGACCAGCAGCAGCTGGCGGGCGAGCAGTTCGGGGTCGCGGGCGCCGCCCCGCTCGGCCTCGGTGCGGAAGGTCCGCGCGAGGCGCTCCTTGACCCCGCGGGCGACCTCGCTCGCCGGGTGCCCGGGGTCCTTCAGCTCGACCAGTACGGCGAGGTACGGGCAGCCGTGGTAGTCCGCGTCCACGGAGGCCTTCGCCAGCCGCTCGAAGACGTAGAGGATGCGCTCGCGCGGGGCCGCGGCCGGGTCGGGGTGCGCGAGCTGGGCCTCGTACCAGGGGATCCGCCGTTCCAGGCTCGCGGCCAGCATCTCGTCCTTGCTGTCGAAGAGCTGGTACATCGACCGCTTGGAGACACCCGCCGCCCGGCACAGCGCCTCGACGCCGACGGAGACGCCGTCCTGGTAGGAGAGCCGGGCGGCCGCGTCGAGCAGCCGGTCGCGGGAGGATGCCTTGTCCGTGGTCGCCATGGGGCGAGGTTACCGCGTCACGGGAGAAAAGAAACCGATCGGTGTATATCCACCGGCATGACCGCCGCCGCGCGGATTCCCCTTGGCAGGGGCACGGATTCCACGTGACAGAGTTGGTGAACAAGCGCTTAGATAGGAAGCCGGACGCCGTTCCCCGACCCGCCGGAGGCCCCGTTGTTCACGTCCGTCGACGATGTCTCCGCCCGCCTCGCCGAGACCGGTTACCTCGCCTCGCCCGCCGTCGCCACGACCGTGTTCCTCGCCGCCCGCCTGGGCAAGCCGCTGCTGGTGGAGGGACCCGCCGGGGTGGGCAAGACCGAGCTGGCCAAGGCCGTCGCCCAGGTGGCCGGGGCCCGGCTGGTCCGGCTCCAGTGCTACGAGGGCGTGGACGAGTCCCGGGCGCTGTACGAGTGGAACCACGCCAAGCAGCTGCTGCGGATCAGCGCGGGCCGCGACGAGAGCTGGGACGAGACCCGCACCGACATCTTCAGCGAGGAGTTCCTGCTCCCCCGCCCGCTGCTGACCGCGATCCGCGGCGACGAGCCGACGGTGCTGCTGATCGACGAGACCGACAAGGCCGACGTCGAGATGGAGGGCCTGCTGCTGGAGGTGCTCAGCGACTTCCAGATCACGGTCCCGGAGCTGGGCACGGTCACCGCGACCCGCCGCCCCTTCGTCGTCCTCACCTCCAACGCCGGCCGGGAGCTGTCGGAGGCGCTGCGCCGCCGCTGCCTGTTCCTGCACATCGGCTTCCCGGAGGAGGAGCTGGAGCGGCGGATCGTCCGGCTGAAGGTGCCGGGCCTCGGCGAGGCACTGACCGAGTCGCTGGTACGTGTCGTCGGGGCGCTGCGCGCGATGGACCTGCGCAAGGCGCCGTCCGTCGCCGAGACCGTGGACTGGGCGCACACGCTGCTGGCGCTGGGCGCGGACACGCTGGACGAGACGGTCGTACGGGACAGCCTCGGGGTGATCCTCAAGCATCAGGACGACATCCAGAAGGCCGCCGCCAAGCTCGACCTGGACGCGCTGTGACGGATGTCGCCGAGCGGATCACCGGCCTGGTCGGGGCGCTGCGCGCGCACGGGGTGCGGATCGGCACCGGCGAGACGGTGGACGCGGCCCGCGCGACCGAGGCGCTGGGCCTCGCGGACCGCGACCGGCTGCGCGAGGGGCTGGCCGCGACGCTGCTGCACGGCACGGGGCAACGCACGGTGTTCGACCCGGTCTTCGACCTCTACTTTCCGCGCGGGGTCGGCGCTCCGGGCGGCGGCCCCGCGGACCGCGAGGAGCTGCGCGACCGGCTGGCCGAGGCACTGGCGGCCGACGACCGCGCGCTGATGGCCCGGCTGGCGGCCGAGGCGGTCGACGGCCTGGGCGGATACGGCAGTTCACCGGGCTCGGACGGCTGGTCGGCGTACCAGACACTCGAACGGCTGCGCCCGCAGACCCTGTTGGCCCGGGTGCGGGCCGACGTACGAGCACAGGGCGGCCAGGGCGCGGGTTTCGCGGGCCGGCTGCTGGACGACGAGATCCGGCGCCGCATCGAGGAGTTCCGCCGGCTGGTCGGGGCGGAGGCGCGGCGCCGGGTCGCCGAGCGGCGCGGCCGCGACGAGATCGCGCGGCGGGGCGTCCGGCCGACCGCCGACCGCGTGGACTTCCTGTTCGCGAGCCGGGACCAACTGGCCGAGCTGCGCCGGGCGGTTCAGCCGCTCGCGCGCAAGCTGGCCACCCGGCTCGCCGCGCGCCGCCGCCGGGCCGCCCGCGGCACGATCGATCTGCGCCGCACCCTGCGCTCCTCGCTGTCCACGGGCGGGGTGCCGATGCGGCCGGTGCTGCGCCGGCGCCGTCCGGCCCGGCCCGAACTGGTGCTGCTGTGCGATGTGTCGGGCTCGGTGTCGGGCTTCTCCGACTTCACGATGCTGCTGGTGCAGGCGCTGCACGACCAGTTCAGCAAGGTCCGGGTGTTCGCCTTCGTCAACCGGCTCGACGAGGTGACCGGTCTGCTCGGCCACGGCCGCGCCGACCCCGACGGGCTCAGCGCGCGCATCCGCGCCGAGGCCACGCTCACCGGCTGGCACGGCAGCAGCGACTACGGCGTCGCGCTGGGCGAGTTCGCCGAACGGTACGGCGCCGCGGTCGGCCCGCGGACCACGGTGTTCGTCCTCGGGGACGCCCGTACGAACATGAGCGACCCCAACCTCGCCGCCGTACGGGAGATCGCCGGGCGCGCCCGCCGCGTCCACTGGCTGAACCCCGAGCCGGGCGCCCAGTGGGGCACGGGAGACTCGGCCGCGCCCGCGTACGCCGAGCTGGTCGAGATGCACGAGTGCCGCACGGCCCGGCAGCTCAGCGCGCTGGTCGGCCGGCTGCTGCCGGTGTGACGCCCGGGGCGCGGCTGTGATCGACTGGTCGCCCGTCCCCCGGCCCACGAGGATGCCCGCCATGACCCACCCGCCCGTGCCGCTCGGCACCTTCCCCACCCCCGTCGAACCGGCGCCCCGGCTGGCCGTCGCGCTCGGGCTCGGACCGGACGACCTGTGGCTCAAGCGGGACGACCTCACCGGACTGGGCGGCGGCGGCAACAAGATCCGCAAGCTGGAGTGGACGGTGGGCGCGGCCCTCGCCGAGGGCGCGGACACGCTGGTGACCACGGGCGCCGCGCAGAGCAACCACGCCCGGCTGACCGCCGCCGCGGGCGCGCGCCTGGGTCTGGACGTCGTCCTGGTCCTGCGTGGCTCGGCCGGCGCCTCCCGGTCCGGGAACCTCGCCCTGGACGGCCTGTTCGGGGCCCGGCTCGCCTGGGCGGGCGAGGTGGACCAGGCGGGTCTCGACGCGGCGGCGGCCGAGGTGTGCGCCTCTCTGCGCGCGCGGGGTGCCCGGCCCGCGCTGATCCCGTTCCTAGGCCTGCTTCAGCCCGCACCGTGACTCTGGGAGAACCACATGGCACCCGGCCTTCCTGCCGCCGCCGGGCCGCGTCCGGGGTGACCTCTTCCCAC
>NZ_JBSGDB010000076.1:0-24684 GCF_053602155.1 Streptomyces sp. NPDC004561 | reverse complement strand
GTCCCGTGCGGCTGCCGCGTACGGCGGCCCGCTCGGCGATCGCCGCCGCCTGGGGGCTGCGGCTGCTCCCCGCCTCCCCGCACCTGTTCGACGCCCGGCCCGCCGCCGCGCGGGCGCACCGGCCCGACGTGCGGCGACGGCCGCGCCGCCGGCCCGCCCGTCAGTCGTCCTCCCGCTCCTTCTCCGCCAGGTGGATCACGCACACCGCCACCGCGATGAGCAGCGCCGGGTCCGTGTCCTCCCGTACGACGTCCACGCCGTAGGTCTCGCGGATGTGCAGCCAGCGCCGGGAGATCACCGCGAGCAGCTCGCCGTCGTACTCGACGGCGAACTCCCGGTCCAGGATCTTGCCGCTGACGTCCAGTTCCGTGCCGTCCACCAGGGCGACCCGGTAGTGGTTGCGCAGCAGGGACAGCCGCTTGCGCCTGATGGTGGCCAGACCTTCGCCGTCCCGTTCGATCACCATCGTGTCGCGCAGGGCGAACATCTTCTGGTGGATGTCGATCAGGACCCGTCCATGTGCGTCCTTCAGCTCGAAGGTGTCCCGCAGCCGCATCGCCTTGCCGTCGACGAGGAACACCTTCGAGCCGTGCTCGTCCTCGATCCAATAGTCTTCACCGATGCCGAGGAGCCGGTCGCGTACGAGGAATCTCATGCCCTTAGCGCTTCCCCGGTACGGCGTGATCCTCACGGAAGGGCCGGCCCGAACCGCCGCCGGTAGGCCGAGGGGCTGAGGCCCGTCGTCCGCCGCAGCCGGGCCCGCAGGTTGGCCGCCGTGCCCAGGCCGCTGCGGGCCGCCACCACCTCCAGACGTTCCTCGCCTCGCTCGATCAGCCGGCAGGCCAGCGCGACGCGTTCACCGGTGAGCCAGGCCAGCGGGGTGGTGCCGAGCTGGGCGCGGAACCTGCGGTGCAGCGTGGCGGGGCTGACGGCCGCGCGGGCCGCGAGCCCGGCCACCGTCAGCGGCTCGTCCAGCCGTTCCTGCGCCCAGGCCAGCAGCGGTCCGAGCGACTCGTCGGGCACCTCGGGCACGGGACGTTCCACGAACTGCCGCTGCCCGCCGTCCCGGTGGGCGGCGAAGACCAGCCGCCGGGAGACCGCGTTGGCGCGTTCGGCGCCGTGGTCGCGGCGCCAGATGTGCAGTCCGAGGTCGAGCGCGGCCGCGCTGCCGGCCGCGGTGAGGATGTCGCCGTCGTCCACGAACAGCACGTCCGGCTCCAGCAGCACCCGCGGGTGCCGCGCGCGGAAGGAGCCGGCCCACAGCCAGTGCGTCGCGGCACGGCGGCCGTCCAGCAGCCCGGCCTCGGCGAGCGCGAAACTGCCGGTGCAGAAGCTGACGAGGCGTGCTCCGCGCGCGTGGGTGCGCCGGACGGCGTCGAGGACCTCGGGGGCGCGCGGCACGATGTTGTCGGGGCGGCCCGGCACGATCAGGGTGTCCGCCCGGTCCACGGCCTCCAGGCCCGGCAGGCCGCTCATCGTGAAGAAGCCGTGGTTCATCCGCACCTCGCCGGTGGGCGTGCACAGCGTCACCTCGTACAGCGGCCCGGGCAGCCCGAGTTCCGGCCGGGGCAGCCCGAACAGCTCGGTGGCCACGCCGACCTCGAAGGGGTTGGTGCCCGCGTCGACGATCACGACGACCCGGTGCGGGGGGTGAGAGGATCCTTGCGGCATGTGCGATTCCTAGCACTCGCCCGCGGTGCCGGCCAGAGCCCAGGATGACGGCATGAGCAGCGAACCCATCTCCCTGGACAAGGCGCTCGCCTCCTTCACCGAGCGCTGGAGCCCGCGCATCGTCACGACCGTCAACGACTACGACGTCCGCGTCGCCAAGCTCGACGGCGAGCACATCTGGCACGTCCACGACCACACCGACGAGTTCTTCCTGGTCCTGGACGGCGAACTCCACCTCGGCCTGCGCGAGCCGGCCGGGGAGCGCACGGTCGTCCTGCCCAAGGGCTCGGTGTTCACCGTCCCGCGCAGCGTCGAGCACAAGCCGTTCGCCCCCGTCCCCAGCGAGGTGCTCCTCTTCGAGCCCACCGGCACCCTGACGGTCGGCGACCGGCACGACGAGATCCCCGACCACGTGGACGTGACCACGGGCCACGCCCTGTCCTGACCGGGCGGCCGGGCCGCCCTTCGCCCGTCCTGGCCGGGACGGACGGCCAGGACCCCTGACGGACGATCAGCGACGGCGCGGGCGCGGCGCCGGCTTGAAGACGGCGATGCCGGCGGCCACCAGCGTGGTGGCCGCCACCATCCAGCAGCAGGTCGCGGTCGTCCATGTGGGGCGGGATCCAGGCGATGGCCTGGTTGAGGGCGCCCGCCTTCTTGTGGCTGTTGCCCCGGGTGCGGAAGACCTGCGCGCCGCGCGACGGCGACGTCCTCGGTGCCGTCGGTGCAGTTGTCGGCGGCGACGATCAGGTCGGGGCGCCGTGCCTGCTTCCACAGGCCCTCGATGGCCGCGGCGATGCGGTCCTCTTCGTCGTGGGCCGGGATGAGCACCGCGAGGCGCGGCCGGACGGCGGGTTCCCCACGTGCCGCGTGGGCACGGCGGGTGGCGTGGCGCCCGGCGCGGCGCGAGCGTGTTCCGCGTGCCGGATCGGCCGCCGTCGGCGCGGCGAGGTCGAGCATGGCGCGAGCCCCCGTGGTCATGCGTCCCCGCAGGGCTCAAGTCTTCACGATATTCACACATTTCCACAAGCGGGCGCGGATCACGGATTGAGCAACGTGTCCGGTCCTGCCCGGCTAAGGGTGTCATATACCTTTCAATACGTCCTGACTCCGTGGGCGTACCGGCCGAAGGCCGGACACCGGCGCCGGCGAGGGCCGTACGCCGGTGCCGCCCTCACACGCCGTAGCCGTCGCTGTAGCCGTCGACGCGGTGGTGGTGAGGTTCCTCCTCCACCACCGGCGACGGGGGCATCACGACCCGCCGGCGGCGTGCGATGCCGCTGAACGTCGCGACGCCGATCAGGCCCACGGCCATCAGGATCACACCGACGACGGTGAGGTTGACGCCGTGCATGTGCCAGTCGGTCGCGAACGTCAGGATGGCACCCACGGCGATGAGGATGATGCATCCGCCGAGCCCCATGAGACTTCGCCTCCCCTTGCGTTGCCGGAATCTCCGGTGCCGTTCGGGTACCCGGCCTCGTCCGTACTAGCCCTCCAGGAAGGCCGTCAAGGCGTTCGCCAGCAGGAACGGGTCGTCCGCGCCGCAGAGTTCACGCGCGCTGTGCATGGAGAGGATCGCGACGCCGATGTCGACCGTGCGAATGCCGTGGCGGGCCGCGGTGATCGGGCCGATGGTGGTGCCGCACGGCATGGAGTTGTTGGAGACGAACGTCTGGAAGGGCACGCCCGCTCTCTCGCAGGCGGCGGCGAACACCGCCCGCCCCGAACCGTCCGTGGCGTAGCGGTTGTTGACGTTCACCTTGAGGATCGGGCCGCCGTTGACCCGGGGGTGGTGCGTCGGGTCGTGCCGCTCCGCGTAGTTGGGGTGGACGGCGTGGCCGGTGTCGGAGGAGAGGCAGACGGTGCCGGCGAAGGCGCGGGCCCGGTCCTCGTACGAGCCGCCGCGCGCGAAGACCGAGCGCTCCAGCACGGATCCGAGCAGCGGGCCGTCCGCGCCGGTGTCGGACTGGGAGCCGTTCTCCTCGTGGTCGAAGGCGGCCAGCACCGGGATGCGGTCGAGCGGGGCGCCGGAGGTCGCGGCGGCGGCCAGCGCGGCCGCGCCCGCGTGCACCGACAGCAGGTTGTCCATGCGCGGACCGGCGACCAGCTCCCGGTCCCGGCCGAGGTACGCCGGCGGCTCCACCGGATGCACCATCAGGTCCCAGCCGGCCACCGAGCCGGCCGTGAGCCCGGCCTCCTGCTCCAGGAAGGCGATCAGATCGCCGTCCAGCACGTCGTCACCGAGGCCCCACACCGGCTGCAGATGCCGCTGCTTGTCCAGCTTGAGCCCCTCGCTGCTGACCGAACGGTCCAGGTGGATGGCGAGCTGCGGCACCCGCAGCAGCGGCCGGTCCACGTCGACCAGGACCGTGGAGCCGTCGCGCAGGGTCAGCCGCCCGGCGAGGCCCAGGTCCCGGTCCAGCCAGGAGTTCATCAGGGGGCCGCCGTAGATCTCCACGGCGACCTGGCGCCAGCCGTGCGCCCCGTTGTCCGGGCGCGGCTTGACCCTGAGGTTGGGGGAGTCGGTGTGCGCGCCGATGACGTGGAACGGCGTGTGGGCCTCGGCGCCCTCGGGGACGTACCAGGCCACGACGGCGCCGCCGCGCAGCACGTACCTGCCGCCGCTCGTACCGTCCCAGGCGTCCGTCTCGGCGACCTGCCTGAAGCCCGCCTTCTCCAGTCGCTCGGCGGTGTTCGCCACGGCGTGGTACGGCGACGGGCTCGCCGCCAGGAAGGACATCAGGTCGTCGGTGTGGCCGCGGTCGAAGCGGGCTGGTGCGCTCATGGGATTCACCTTAACGACGTGCACGGGCCCGCTCCCGGTAAGGGGAGCGGGCCCGTGCGGGGAATCGACGGGGACGTCCAGAAGGTCTGGAGCGTCTAGAACGCGGCCTCGTCGAGTTCCATCAGGTCCAGCTCGACGTTCTCGGCGACCTTGCGGGCGAGGGTGACGCCCGGCAGGACGTTCGCCGCGAAGAACCGCGCCGCGGCGATCTTGCCGGAGTAGAACGCCTTGTCCTTGGCCGAGGCCGTGGCCAGCTTCTCGGCGGCGATCGCGGCGCCCTTGAGCAGCAGGTAGCCGACGACGACGTCACCGGAGGCCAGCAGCAGCCGGCTGGTGTTCAGGCCCACCTTGTAGATGTTCTTGGTGTCCTGCTCGGTGGCCGCGAGGTCGGTCAGCATCAGGCCGACGATCGCCTCCAGCTCCACGGCCGCCTTGGCCAGGTGCTCGCGGGCGCCCGCCAGCTCCTCGCCGCCGGTGCCGAGCGCCAGGAACTTCTTGATGTCCTCGGCCAGCGAGTTCAGGGCGGCGCCCTGGTTACGGACGATCTTCCGGAAGAAGAAGTCCTGGCCCTGGATCGCCGTGGTGCCCTCGTACAGGGTGTCGATCTTGGAATCCCGGATGTACTGCTCGATCGGGTACTCCTGCAGGAAGCCGGAGCCGCCGAAGGTCTGCAGCGACTGGGCGAGCTGCTCGTAGCCCTTCTCGGAGCCGTAGCCCTTGACGATCGGCAGCAGCAGGTCGTTCAGCGCGTGCTCGGCGGAGGCGTCCTCGCCGTTCGCCTCCTTGACCTGGATGGCGTCCTGGACCGAGGCGGTGTACAGCACCAGGGCGCGCATGCCCTCGGCGTACGCCTTCTGCGTCATCAGCGAGCGGCGCACGTCGGGGTGGTGGGTGACGGTGACCTTGGGCGCGGACTTGTCCATGAAGTTCGCGAGGTCCGGGCCCTGGACGCGCTCCTTGGCGTACTCCAGCGCGTTCAGGTAGCCCGTGGACAGCGTGGAGATCGCCTTCGTGCCGACCATCATGCGGGCGAACTCGATGATGCGGAACATCTGGCGGATGCCCTCGTGCTTGTCGCCGATGAGCCAGCCCTTGGCGGGGTGCTGGTCGCCGAAGGTCATCTCGCACGTGTTGGAGGCCTTCAGGCCCATCTTGTGCTCGACGTTGGTGGCGTAGACGCCGTTTCGCTCGCCCAGCTCGCCGGTCTCGAAGTCGAACAGGTACTTCGGCACGAGGAAGAGCGACAGGCCCTTGGTGCCGGGGCCGGCGCCCTCGGGACGCGCGAGCACGTAGTGGAGGATGTTCTCCGACATGTCGTGCTCACCCGAGGTGATGAAGCGCTTCACGCCCTCGATGTGCCAGGAGCCGTCCTCCTGCTGGACCGCCTTGGTGCGGCCGGCGCCCACGTCGGAGCCCGCGTCGGGCTCGGTGAGCACCATGGTGGAGCCCCACTGCTTCTCCACGGCGACCTTGGCGATGTGCTTCTGGACCTCGTTGCCCTCCTCGAAGAGGATGCCGGCGAACGCGGGGCCCGAGGAGTACATCCACACGGCCGGGTTCGCGCCCAGGATCAGCTCGGCGTAGGCCCAGATCAGGGAGCGCGGCGAGGTGGTGCCGCCGATCTCCTCGGGCAGGCCGAGCCGCCAGTACTCGGAGTCCATGAAGGCCTGGTAGCTCTTCCTGAAGGACGCCGGGACGGGCGCGGTGTTGGTCTCCGGGTCGAAGACGGGCGGGTTGCGGTCGGCGTCGGTGAAGGACTCGGCCAGCTCGTTCTCCGAGAGGCGGGTCAGCTCCTCGAGCACGCTCTTGGCGGTCTCGACGTCCATCTCCTCGAACGGGCCGGTGCCGTACACCTTGTCGCGCCCCAGTACTTCGAAGAGGTTGAACTCGATGTCGCGGAGATTCGGCTTGTAGTGCCCCATGGCGACGGCTCCGTAGAGGGATCGGCGAGGGACTGACTCCTCGCACCTAGTTCACGTACCAACAAGTAGCTCCGATGATGCTACCCGTCGGTAATAAGAAGCAACCCCTACCCGGCCAAGTGTGAGAAGGGTCTAGTCCGCGGCCCCCGCACAAATCGCTCGGGGCGCTCTCGCGGCCCGGGTACCTCGGTACGCTTGCGCCCATGTACGGATACGGCCAGCCCATGGACGGTGCTGCGCAGCAGCAGTACGCCCAGCCGCAGCAGCAGATGGGCGGTGTCGGGGGGTACGGTCAGCAGCCGCCGCTCTACCCTGAGCCGTCCCCGCCCTCGCTCGCGGACGCGGTGCGGGCCTTCACGACCGGGCAGATGCCCGCCGAGGACTTCCAGCAGATCTTCGCCACGTCGAAGGTCTACTGCCCGCGCGGCGACACCCCCGGCTTCCTCGCCCTGCACAACACCCAGCAGCCGGTGATCCCCATGTTCACCTCGCTCAAGGAGCTGCGCCGGTACGCGGGCAAGGAGTCCAAGTACTTCGTCATCACGGGCGCGGAGGTGATCGACCTGCTGCCGACCGGCTACGGCTTCGTCCTGGACATGGAGGGCGAGCACCGGATGGTGTTCGACGCCAAGGCGGTCGAACAGATGGTCGATTTCGCGATGCGCCGGATGTACGGGGGCGGCTGAGCCGTCGACGAGTGACGCGGCCCGGAGGGAATTCCCTCCGGGCTTTCTCTGTTCCGGGTGACAAGAAGTTCAACGCTCAACTAAAGTGGGCGTACCAAGGAGGTACCCACCATGCCTGCAGTGACCGTCGAGAACCCGTTGACGCTGCCCCGCGTGACCGCTCCCGCCGACGCCACGGCGCGTCCCGTGCTGGCCGTCACGACCGCCCCGAGCGGTTTCGAGGGTGAGGGCTTCCCGGTGCGCCGGGCGTTCGCGGGGATCAACTACCGCCACCTCGACCCGTTCATCATGATGGACCAGATGGGCGAGGTGGAGTACGCGCCGGGCGAGCCCAAGGGCACCCCCTGGCACCCGCACCGCGGCTTCGAGACCGTCACCTACATCATCGACGGCGTCTTCGACCACCAGGACTCCAACGGCGGTGGCGGCACCATCACCAACGGCGACACCCAGTGGATGACGGCGGGCTCCGGGCTGCTGCACATCGAGGCCCCGCCGGAGTCCCTCGTCGTGTCCGGCGGCCTCTTCCACGGCCTGCAGCTGTGGGTGAACCTGCCCGCCGCCGACAAGATGATGGCGCCGCGCTACCAGGACATCCGGGGCGGCAACGTCCAGCTGCTCACCACCCCCGACGGCGGCGCGCTGCTGCGCGTCATCGCCGGTGAGCTGGACGGTCACAAGGGTCCCGGCGTCACCCACACGCCGATCACGATGATCCACGCGACCCTCGCCCCGGGCGCGGAGCTCACCCTGCCCTGGCGCGCGGACTTCAACGGCCTGGCCTACGTCCTCGCGGGCCGCGGCACCGTCGGCGCCGAGCGGCGGCCGATCCACCTCGGCCAGACCGCCGTCTTCGGCGCCGGCTCCTCGCTGAGCGTCCGCGCGGACGAGAAGCAGGACTCGCACACCCCGGACCTGGAGGTCGTCCTCCTCGGTGGACAGCCCATCCGTGAGCCCATGGCCCACTACGGCCCGTTCGTCATGAACACCAAGGACGAGCTGATGCAGGCCTTCGAGGACTTCCAGAAGGGCCGCCTCGGCACGATCCCCGCCGTGCACGGCATGACGGAGAGCGGCCCGCAGGGCTGACGCACCCGCTCCGTCCGGTCGCCCGGTCCGCTTCGGCGGGCCGGGCGACCGTCTTCGTGCCGGTGCCGCCCCGACCTCACCCGCCCGGACTCGTGCGGCAGGACACCCACCGGCGCCCATGATCGGCTGGGCTCGTGCACCTGTTGCCCGACCCGCGTCGAGCAGGAACGCCTCCCGCGAGCGCCGCCAGTCAACGGCAGGGGCTCGCCGGTGCGCATTGCCCTGCTTTAGGAAGATGTGACCGACGGGTGCCACCCTGGGTCGCCGGACGGTAATGGTGGGGAGCCGATCTTGGGCTGCCCGGTACCCTTGACGGGTCCGGGCCCCGTGCCCGTTCTCGCCGGGGAGAGCACGCCCCGCAGACCTCACACACGAAGGACGATGAACGACGATGCATCGGTACAGGTCCCACACCTGCGGCCAGCTCCGCGCCTCTGACGTCGGCACCGACGTCCGGCTGAGCGGCTGGCTGCACAATCGGCGCGACCTGGGCGGCATCCTCTTCATCGATCTGCGCGACCACCACGGCATCACGCAGCTGGTCGCCCGCCCCGGCACGCCCGCGTACGAGGCCCTGGACAGGATCTCCAAGGAGTCCACGGTCCGCGTCGACGGCCAGGTTGTTTCACGTGGAACCGAGAACGTGAACCCGGACCTGCCGACCGGCGAGATCGAGGTCGAGGTGGCCGAGGTCGAGCTGCTCGGCGCCGCCGCCCCGCTCCCCTTCACCATCAACGCCGAGGACGGGGTCAACGAGGAGCGGCGCCTGGAGTACCGCTTCCTGGACCTGCGCCGCGAGCGCATGCACCGCAACATCATGCTGCGTACGGCCGTGATCTCCGCGATGCGGAACAAGATGGCCGCGATGGGCTTCAACGAGATGGCGACGCCGATCCTGTCGGCCACCTCCCCCGAGGGCGCCCGTGACTACGTGGTCCCCTCCCGTGTGCACCCGGGCAAGTTCTACGCGCTGCCGCAGGCCCCGCAGCAGTTCAAGCAGCTGCTGATGATCTCGGGCTTCGACCGCTACTTCCAGATCGCGCCCTGCTTCCGCGACGAGGACGCCCGCGCCGACCGTTCGCCGGGCGAGTTCTACCAGCTCGACGTGGAGATGTCCTTCGTCGAGCAGGAGGACGTCTTCCAGCCGATCGAGAAGCTCATGACGGAGCTGTTCGAGGAGTTCGGCGGCGGCCGCCACGTCACCTCCCCCTTCCCGCGCATCCCGTTCCGCGAGGCGATGGCGAAGTACGGCTCCGACAAGCCGGACCTGCGCGCCAAGCTGGAGCTGGTGGACATCACCGATGTCTTCGAGGGCTCGGAGTTCAAGGCGTTCGCCGGCAAGCACGTGCGCGCGCTGCCCGTGCCGGACGTCTCGGCGCAGCCCCGCAAGTTCTTCGACCAGCTCGGCGAGTACGCCGTCGAGCAGGGCGCCAAGGGCCTGGCGTGGGTGCGCGTGGCCGAGGACGGCTCGCTCTCCGGCCCGATCGCGAAGTTCCTCACCGAGGCGAACGTCGCCGAGCTGACCAAGCGCCTCGCCCTGGCCCCCGGCCACGCCGTCTTCTTCGGCGCGGGCGAGTACGACGAGGTCTCCAAGATCATGGGTGCCGTCCGGGTGGAGGCCGCCAAGCGCGCCGGCCACTTCGAGGACGGCGTCTTCCGCTTCTGCTGGATCGTCGACTTCCCGATGTACGAGAAGGACGAGGAGACCGGCGGGATCGACTTCTCCCACAACCCGTTCTCGATGCCGCAGGGCGGCCTGGAGGCCCTGGAGACCCAGGACCCGCTGGACATCCTCGGCTGGCAGTACGACATCGTCTGCAACGGCGTCGAGCTGTCCTCCGGCGCGATCCGGAACCACGAGCCGGACATCATGCTCAAGGCCTTCGAGATCGCGGGCTACGACCGCGAGACGGTCGAGGAGAAGTTCGCGGGCATGCTCCGCGCCTTCCGCTTCGGCGCCCCGCCGCACGGCGGCATCGCCCCCGGCGTGGACCGCATCGTCATGCTCCTCGCGGACGAGCCCAACATCCGCGAGACGATCGCCTTCCCGCTCAACGGCAACGCCCAGGACCTGATGATGGGCGCCCCGACCGAGCTGGACGAGTCCCGGCTGCGCGAGCTGCACCTGAACATCAGGAAGCCGCAGCCGAAGTAGGGCATCGGCGGACGCAGCAGAAGGTCTCGGGACCGGCACCGGCCCCGAGACCTTCTTCTTGTTCCTGCTCGCGGTCAGGACAGGGACTTGTAGCCGCCCCAGCCCGTCGCGATCCTCGTGCGGGAGCCGATAGACGGCCGGTGGGCTTGAAGCGGGCGACTTCTCACTCGTCGGCGTCGGGTCCGGGCTCCTCGTCCGGGGAGGCGCCGTCCTCCATCAGGCGTTCGGCGATGTCGTCGGACCACTGCTGGGCCCAGGCGCGCAGCGCGCCGATCTGCGGTACCTCCAGGCCGTACCGCAGAAACTCCGTGTCGGGGTAGAAGTCCGTGCCGGTCAGCCGGGACTGCAGGGTGGGCAGGTCGAAGGGGTCGTGGGCGTGCCGGCGGCCCAGTTCCTCCAGGCCGGGCAGCGGGAAACGGGCGGCCGCGGCGTGCGCGTCGATCAGGTCGACGGCCGCTCCCCGGTCGTACAGCGCGCGGATCTTCGTGCCGACGGCGTCCTCCAGGGAGAGCGCCGGGCCGTACTCGGTCAGCTCCGGCGGCTGCCAGAAGGCCTCCTTGTGCAGGCCCAGGCCACAGGGCTCACCGGTCGGCGGGTCGGTGACCGTCAGCTGCGCGGTGCGCGCGGTGGCGGCTCCGGCCCGCACCGGCCGGCCGCGCGCCTCCAGGGCGGCGCCGACGGCTCCGGCGATCCGGTCCATGGGCTCGGCGCTCTCGGTGGCGAAGTCCAGGTTTCCGTGCGGGCGCCGGAGCAGGCCGTGCGCCTCGAGGGCGTAGCCGCCGGCGAGGAGCAGACCGTACGGGCCGCCCGCCGCGACGACGTCCGCGAGGAGCCGCCGGTGGGGTTCGGGAAGGTTCACGGCACCCGTACTCTGCCAGAACCGGCACCGGCCACGTGCGCACCCGCGCCGGTGCTCACCCTCCCCCGACGCCACCAGCGCCGCCGGCCGGCACTGCCGGGGCGCGGCAGGTCCGCGAGGGCGGTACGGATCCGGTCGAACGTGGCCACCGGGTGATGGCCGAAGCCCTGCCCGTCGGCGGGCAGCAGCACGCCCGCGCAGAGCAGCTTGGCGGAGTCGTCGCCCAGGGCGACGGAGTAGAAGACGGGGGCGCCCGAGCAGCCCTCGGGGAGCCTGGCGCTCCAGCGGACCGTGCCGTCGGCCGCCCGCGCCAGCGCGCCCACCACGACCGCCTGGTCCCGGGCCCCGGTGTCCGGCGCCCCGTCGTGGGCCAGGGCGTACGCCCGTACCGGCGTGGCCGTGATCAGGGCGATGTCCTCGGCGCGGGCCGCGATGCCGTCGGTGACCTGGTCCGTGTCCCAGCGCCAGCCCTTGCGGTCGGCGTACGCGTGCAGTCCCGCCGTGGACTGCACGGCCACGCCGAGTCCGTCCAGGTGGGTCCAGCCGTCCGCGAAGTCCGTCATCAGCAGCTTCTCGGCGCTCGGCGCCGGATCGCACAGGTCCGGCCGTATCGCCACCTCCGCCAGGTCGACCCGGGTCGGCTCGGACGCGGTCAGCAGCACCTGGCGGACGGTCTCGGTGTCCTCGGTCTCCTCCAGCAGCTCGTTGAACCAGAACGCCGTGCCGTACGGGCCGGGCCGGTGCGCCCGCTGGTAGGGAAGCGTGGCGCGGCCGGCCTGGGCGAGGACCGCGTCGACGGTCGCCCGGTGCAGGTCAGGAGCAGATGAGGACATGAGGCCGGAGACTATCGGGCCGGGCGGCGGAGAGATCCGGGGATTTTTTTCGCGCCGGCTGTCACACGGTCGCCGGCGGCGGTGTCAGTGGGGTGTCTGGTTCGATCGAGCATCCCCACGGGAGCCTGTCATGCGTATCGCCCACGTCCTCGTCACCCTGATCGCCGCGCTGATGGCCGGGTTCTCCGGGAGCGTGCTGCTGGTGCGCGCCGAGTGGATCGTCAAGGCGCTCACCGACTACCGGGTGCCCCGGTCGTGGTGGACCTGGCTCGGGTTGGCCAAGGCCGCCGGGGCCGTCGGACTGGTGGCCGGGCTGTTCGTGCCGGTGATCGGCGTGCTGGCCGGCATCGGGCTGGTCCTGTACTTCACCGGCGCGGCCGTCACCGTGGCCCGGGCCCGCTGGTACTCGCACATCCCCTTCCCCCTCGTCTACGCCGCCCCGGTGGTCGGCGCGCTCGTCCTGGGGTGGGCGGCCTGAGGAAGGTCCCGGGCCCGCCCGTCCGTTCGTCCGCGGCTCAGACGGCCGGCTTCTCCTCCAGGCGCGGGAAGAGGACCGCGCCCTTGGTGACGGTGGAGCCCGCCGGCAGCCTGCCCCAGCGGCCCGCGTCCTGGACCCGCTGATCGGCGAGAGCGCCCAGGGCGGCCTCCGCGCCCAGCGAGTCCCACAGCTTCCGCGAGGTCTCCGGCATCACCGGGTTGAGCAGGACGGCGATCGCGCGCAGCGACTCGGCGGCGGTGTAGAGGACGGTCGCCAGGCGGGCCCGGCCCTCCGCCGACTCGTCCTTGGCCACCTTCCACGGCTCCTGCTCCGTGAGGTAGCCGTTGACCTGCCTGACGAAGTCGAAGACGGCCAGGATGCCGCCCTGGAAGTCCAGCTCGTCGCCGATGCGGCGGTCGGCCTCGGCGACCGCCCTGGCGAGACCCTCGTGGACCGCCGCCTCGGCCTCGCCGTCGGCGGCGGCCGCGGGCAGCGTGCCGCCGAAGTACCTGCCGACCATGGCGGCCACGCGCGAGGCGAGGTTGCCGTAGTCGTTCGCCAGCTCGCTCGTGTAGCGGGCGGAGAAGTCCTCCCACGAGAAGGAGCCGTCCTGGCCGAACGCGATGGCGCGCAGGAAGTACCAGCGGTAGGCGTCCACGCCGAAGTGCGAGGTGAGGTCCTGCGGCTTGATGCCGGTCAGGTTGGACTTGGACATCTTCTCGCCGCCGACCATCAGCCAGCCGTTGGCGGCGATCCTGCCGGGCAGCGGCAGGCCCTGGGCCATCAGCATGGCCGGCCAGATCACCGCGTGGAAGCGGAGGATGTCCTTGCCGACCAGGTGGACGTCGGCCGGGAAGGTCGCCTCGAACTTCTCCTGGTTCTCGTTGTAGCCGACCGCCGTGGCGTAGTTGAGCAGCGCGTCGACCCACACGTAGATCACGTGCTTGTCGTCCCAGGGGATCGGGATGCCCCAGTCGAACGTCGAACGGGAGACGGAGAGGTCCTGCAGGCCCTGGCGGACGAAGTTCACGACCTCGTTGCGCGCGGACTCGGGCCGGATGAAGCCGGGGTTCGCCTCGTAGAACGCGAGGAGCCGGTCGCCGTACTCGCTCAGACGGAAGAAGTAGTTCTCCTCGCTGAGGATCTCCACGGGCTTCTTGTGGATCGGGCACAGCTTGCGGCCCGCGTACTCGCCCTCGCCGTCGAGCAGCTCGCCCGGGAGCTTGTACTCCTCGCAGCCGACGCAGTACGGGCCCTCGTAACCGCCCTTGTAGACCTCGCCCTTGTCGTACAGGTCCTGCACGAACTCCTGGACACGGTCGGTGTGGCGTTTCTCCGTGGTGCGGATGAAGTCGTCGTTCGCGATCTCCAGGTGCTCCCAGAGGGGCTTCCAGGACTCGGTGACGAGCGTGTCCGCCCACTCCTGGGGCGTCACCCCGTTCGCCTCGGCCGTGCGCATGATCTTCTGGCCGTGCTCGTCCGTGCCGGTGAGGTACCACACCCGCTCACCGCGCTGGCGGTGCCAGCGCGTGAGCACGTCGCCCGCGACGGTCGTGTAGGCGTGGCCCAGGTGAGGGGCGTCGTTGACGTAGTAGATGGGCGTGGAGACGTAGTACGCCTTCGACGCGCTGGGCGCGGCACCGTCGGTCTGCATGGGCGCCAGGCTAGCGGGGGACGGGTCGCGGAACCCGTCCCCAACCCGTGCGGTCTACTGGCCCTCGCCGCCGAAGCGCTCCTTGTACGCCTCCAGGTCCTCGTCCGTCAGCTTGGCGAACAGGACCGGCGGGACGGTGAACGGGGTGCCGGCGGGCACGGAGGACAGAGACTTCGCCTCGTCCCGCGTGACCCACACCGCGGTGTCGCCCTCCAGGGAGAACGCCCCGCGCATGGTCTTCGCCGTCGCCGGGATGAACGGCTCCGAGACCACCGCGTACAGGTGGATCAGGTTCATCGCCGTGCACAGGGTGAGGGCCGCGCCCTCCTGGTCGGTCTTGATCTCCAGCCAGGGGGCCTTCTCCTCCAGGTAGGAGTTGCCCGCCGACCACAGGGCGCGCAGGGCGGCCGCGGCCTTGCGGAACTGGAGGGCCTCCATGTGCGACTCGTACTCCGCGAGGAGCGTGGCGATCTCCTCGCCGAGCTTCCGCTCGGCCTCGCCGGCCGCGGCGCCCGCGGGCACCTCGTCGCCGAAGCGCTTCCTGGAGAAGGACAGGACACGGTTGACGAAGTTGCCGAGGGTGTCGGCGAGGTCCTTGTTGACCGTGGCGGTGAAGTGCTCCCACGTGAAGGAGGAGTCGTCGGACTCGGGGGCGTTGGCGATCAGGAAGTAGCGCCAGTAGTCCGCCGGGAGGATCTCCAGGGCGTGGTCGGTGAAGACGCCGCGCTTCTGGGAGGTCGAGAACTTGCCGCCGTAGTACGTCAGCCAGTTGAAGGCCTTGACGTAGTCGACCTTCTTCCACGGCTCGCGCACGCCCAGCTCGGTGGCGGGGAACATCACGGTGTGGAAGGGGACGTTGTCCTTGGCCATGAACTCGGTGTAGCGGACGGTGTCGTCCGCCTCGTACCACCAGGACTTCCAGTCGCGGTTCGCCGGGTCGACGTCCGCCCACTCCTTCGTCGCGCCGATGTACTCGATCGGGGCGTCGAACCAGACGTAGAAGACCTTGCCCTCGGCCGACAGCTCCGGCCAGGTGTCCGCCGGGACGGGCACGCCCCAGTCCAGGTCACGGGTGATCGCCCGGTCGTGCAGGCCCTCGGTCAGCCACTTGCGGGCGATGGAGGAGGCGAGCTGCGGCCAGTCGTCCTCGTGCCGGGAGACCCAGGCCTCGACCTCGTGCTGCAGCTTGGACTGGAGCAGGAAGAGGTGCTTGGTCTCGCGGACCTCCAGGTCGGTGGAGCCCGAGATCGCGGAGCGCGGGTTGATCAGGTCGGTCGGGTCCAGGACACGGGTGCAGTTCTCGCACTGGTCGCCACGGGCCTTGTCGTAGCCGCAGTGGGGGCAGGTGCCCTCGACGTAGCGGTCGGGCAGGAAGCGGCCGTCGGCCGGGCTGTACACCTGGCGGATGGCCCGCTCCTCGATGAAGCCGTTCTCGTTCAGCTTCCGGGCGAAGTGCTGGGTGATGTCGACGTTCTCGGCGGAGGAGCTCCGGCCGAAGTGGTCGAAGGACAGCTCGAAGCCGTCGTAGACCGCCTTCTGGGCGTCGTGCGCCTGCGCGCAGAACTCGGCGACCGACAGGCCGGCCTCCTTCGCGGCCAGCTCGGCGGGGGTGCCGTGCTCGTCCGTCGCGCAGATGTACAGGACGTCGTGACCGCGCTGGCGGAGGTACCGGGAGTACACGTCCGCCGGGAGCATGGACCCCACCATGTTGCCCAGGTGCTTGATCCCGTTGATGTACGGAAGGGCGCTGGTGATGAGGTGTCGAGCCATCGGGGGCTGCTCCCAGGTCGCTGAGTTACGAACCTTGAAATCGTAGCCGACGTGTGTATGCCGCCCGCTTCCCGTTTTACGGGCTGAGAAGCGGACGGCATTTTTTACGAGCGGTTACGTCGTGTCACGGGCGCCAGGCCGCGAGCACGCCGTCGTACAGCTCGGTGTCCGTCAGCTCGCGGGGGGTGGGGCCCGCGTGGAAGAAGGCCGTGTTGGCGGTCTTCAGCTTGCGGAGGTAGTCGAACGCCTTGTTGTCGTGCTCACCGAAGGCGACGAAGGAGAAGAAGAGCGCGGGGTGCGTGTCCGCGGCCGCGGTGAGGGCCTGGGTCGCGGGGGTCTTGGCGTCCGGGGCGCCGTCGGTCTGGAAGACGACGAGGGCGGGGGTGCCGGGGTCCGCGTTCTTCTCGTAGTGGGCGAGTACGGCTTCCACGGCGGCGTGGTAGCTGGTACGGCCCATGCGGCCGAGGTCCGCGTGGACGTCGTCGATCTTCGTCTCGTGGTCCTCGGCGAGGGTGAGGTCGGTAGTGCCGTCGACCTCCGTGGAGAAGAAGACGACGTGGACCGTGGCCCCGGGGTCCAGGTGGGCGGCGAGGGCGAGGGTCTGGTCGGCGAGGGCCTGGGCGGAGCCGTCCTTGTAGTACGGGCGCATGCTCGCGGAGCGGTCCAGCACGAGGTAGAGCTTCGCTCGGGTGCCGGTGAGGTCGGTCTTCTCGAGGGCGGTGGTGGCGGCGTTGTACGCGGTGGCGAGGGCGGGGGCGTCGGCCTTGACCTTGGTGAGGGGGGTGGCGGGGGTGGGGGTGCCCTGCGGTGCGTCGGCGTCTGCGGCTACCGCCTCGGCGCCTGCGGCTACCGCCTCGGCGCCTGCGGCTACCGCCTCGGCTTCGCCTTCGGCGTCCGTGTTCGCACCCGCACCACCCGTGCGGGTCTCGTTGTCGGCTGCGGGTGGCCCCTGCGGGGTGTCCTCGCCGTCGGCGGCTTGCGGGTCGTCCGCGCCTTCGGCCGGCACGGCGGCCTCATCGGTCGGGGCGGCGGCCTCTTCCACCGGGGCGGCGGATGCTTCGGCCAGGGTGGCGGATGCTTCGGTCGGGGCGGTCTTCTCCTCGGCCGGGGTGGCGGGCTCCTCCGTCGGTGCCGTCGCCGGTTCCTCGGTCGGCTGAGGCTCGGCTGCCGCCTCGGGCTCCGCCGCTTCTGCCTTCTCGGGCTCGGTGGCCTCGGCCTCCGGTTCCGGGGCGGGCTCGGCGGCGGGCGTCGGTGCGGTGGCCGGCTCGCTCGCCGTCGCCGTCGCCGTCGCCGTCTCCTCGTCCGCGGCCGGCTCTGCCTTCTCCTCGACCGCTGCCGTCGTCCCGCCCGCAGGGCTGGCCTCGGCCTCCGTCGCGGCGCTGGTCTCAGCCTCCGGTTCGGTCGCCGTTTCGTTCTCGGCGCCGGCCTCGGTCCTCTCCTCGGCCTCCGCAACGGCGCTGGTCTCAGCCTCCGGTTCGGTCGCCTTGTCGGCCTCGGCCTCGGCCTCCGTCTCCGCCTCGGTGGCGGTCTCGGTCCTTGCCGCGGCCTCCGTGACGGCGCTGACCACGGCCTTCGCCTCGGCGCTGGTCTCGGCCGCCTTCTCGGCTTCCGCCTCTGCGCTGACCGCGGCCTCCGCCTCGGCTGCCCGCTCGGTCAGGTCGTCGTCCGCCGGATCCGACGGGGGGACCTGCACCTTGTCGAAGGCCGCCGTCACCAGGTCGTGCTCTTCGGGCGACGACTCACGCTGTTCGGGAACGACGGGGACCGACTCGCGCGGCGCCGGAGCGGTGGAGTCCGGCTCGCGGGGCTCGCGGGGCTCGGGGACGGCGGGGGCCGACTCGGGGGGTTCCGGAGCGGCGGGAGCCGACTCGTGGGGTTCCGGAGTGGTGGGGGCCGACTCGTGGGGCTCGGGGTGCGCTGGGAGTCGGACCGCACCCTCTGCCTCGGCGGCTCGGGAGGTGCGTGAGCGGCCGAATGCGTTCCGCAGGAGAGTGAGAATGCCCATGTGCGCAACCCTTCGCGTGAGGTGAAACCGTCAATCGCTGGCCAGGACGGACACGTAAGGTTAGCGGCCCCGGGAACCGTCAGTGCGGGGACGCGATCGAGCGGGCCGCGGCCACTTCCTGGCGGAGGGGTTCGAGGACGCTGCCCGCGGGACCGGTGAGGTCGGTGCGGACCGGAGTCAGGGTCTCCGCGCTGCGGACGCCTTCCGACAGCTCCCGCAGTTGCAGGGCGACTTGGGCGACCTCGGCGGACGACGGCGCGCCCGCCCCGTGCCGGACGCGCACCCGGGCCGCCGTCGTCGCGTCGACGATGCGCTCCACCGCGACGACCAGGGGCCACCAGGCGGCGGCCCGGCGGCCGGTCGGCGGGGGCTCGGTCAGGGCCCGCTGGAACTCCGTACGGATGACGGAGAGGTCGCGGTAGAGGCGGCGGCGCATACGGGCCCGGCCCGCCGGGTCCTGGCCGGCGCCGAACGCCGTCTCCACATAGGTCGCCGTGTCCGCCACCGCGTCGGCCAGCCGGTCGCCGACGCGGGTGTGCCAGCTCTCGGGCCACAGGAGGTAGCCGGCGGTCAGGGCGATCGCGCAGCCCAGCAGCGAGTCGGCGAGGCGCGGCAGGAGCAGGGCCGTGCCCTGGCGGTTGAGGATGTCCGACAGCAGGAGGATCACCGGTGTGATCGCCATCGTCTGGTAGCCGTAGCCGCGCGGGGTGAACGCCGGGATCAGCGGGGCCAGGACCAGCAGCGCGACGACGTCCCCCCAGCCGAGCGGGACCTCCGCCAGGACCACCGCCGCGATCACCAGGCCGGCCACCGTGCCGAGGGCGCGCAGCAGGGCGCGGGAGAAGACCGAGCCGAAGTCGGGCTTGAGGACGAAGGTGATGGTCAGGGCCACCCAGTAGGAGCGGGGGACCGGGACCAGGGACACCAGGGACTGGGCGATGGCGATGCACAGGGCCAGGCGGAGGCCGTAGCGCCAGGAGTTCGCCGTCAGGACGACGTTGCGGGTGGCGCGGGCCGTGCGGATGCCCAGGGCGGCCGGGCGGCCCAGGCGGTCGTCGATGCCCCGGGGGTCCACGTCGGGGGCGGACACCACCTCGGCGGTGTGGCGCAGGGCGTGGTCGGCCGCGCGGGCCGTCTCCGTGGTGGGCAGGGGCAGGTCGAGGGCTATGGGGCCGGTGTAGCCCGTCTCGACGGCGTGCGCCAGGTGATCGAGTGCCGCGGGGAGCTGCGCGGGGAGCGGGTGACCCGCGAGATGGACCGCGGGGGCCGCCTCCACCACCGGGGTGATGGCGTTCAACTGGGCCAGCAGCCGGGTGGGTTCGGGGCTGCGCCCGTGCTGGCGGGCGCGCCGGCCGAGGATCAGGTCGTAGGACTGGTTCAGGGAATGGGTGACGGCCCGGCGGGCCTCGTCGTACTCCTCGGTGCGGTCCGTGCCGGAGACGGACAGCAGGGTCGCGACCGTGCGGTAGGTGGCGGCGACCGCGGAGCGTTCGGGGACGCCGGAGCGCAACGGCCAGGCCAGCAGGGCCAGCAGGAGGACCAGCAGGCCGCCGCCGGTCATCAGGGACGGGGCCAGCCACCAGGGGCGGGGCAGCGGGAGGCCCGCGCCCACCACGCAGTTGAGCAGGAGCAGCAGGCCGCAGACCGAGGCCACCGCGCCGATCGTGGAGATCATCCCGGAGATCAGGGCCACCCCGGTGACCACGGCGACCGCGTACCACCCGTGTCCGTAGGCCAGCGCGCCGAGGGTGACGCCGACCGCGCCGAAGAGCTGGGGTACGGCGATGTTGAGGATGCGCATGCGGTAGGCGTCGGCGGTGTCGCCGATGACGCCGGACAGGGCGCCCATGGAGGCGAGGGCGCCGTAGGCGGGGCGGCCGGCGGCGAGGCCCAGCGCGAGGGGGAGGGCCATCCCGACGGCGGCGCGGATCATGGCCGGCCAGTTGAGGGGGGCCTGCTGGGGTTGGAGGTTCCGCACCAGCCAGTCGGGAGGGGTGAGGCCGATGGGGAACTCTCGGGACATGCGCCCATTATGACCGGTTCACCCCCGCCCACCTGGAGTCATCCCCGCTGGTGCAGCGTCAGGTCCACGACGAGCGCGCGGTGGTCGCTGCCGGTCACGCGCAGGAAGCGGGCGCCGGTGGCGCCGAAGTCCGGGGAGAGCAGGACGTGGTCGATCTGGGCGCCGATGACGGAGGCGGTGCGTGCGGGCCAGGAGGGGGTGCGGTCGTGGCCGGAGAGGCGGGCGGCGTCGCTCAGGCCGGTGTCCAGGATGCGGCGGAGGGCCGCGTGGTCCTCGGTGGCGTTGAAGTCGCCGGCGAGGATGGTGGGGGTGTGCCGGTCGGCGGCGGCGAAGGCGCGCAGCCGGCCCAGTTCGCGGCGCCACAGGCCGAGCTGACCGGGCAGCGGGGGCATGGGGTGGGCGAGCTGGAGGCGTACGGCGTGGCCGCGGATGTCGGCGACGGCGCCGGGCATGCCCATGGTGCCGGGGACGCCGGCCGTCGGCTTCAGGGGGTAGCGGCTGAGGAGGAGGGAGCCGTGGGAGCCGGCCGCGCGCACCGCCTGCCGGTAGGGGTAGACGGCCGCGAACTCGCGTTCCAGGGTGGCCTGGCAGGTGTACTCGCACTCCTCCACGAAGACCAGGTCCGGACGCCGGTCGCGGATCACCGGGACCAGCGCGGGGGCGCCGCGGCCGAACTCGACGTTCGAGGTCAGGACGCGGAGGGTGGCGAGGGGCGGTCCGCCGGGTTGGCCGGCCCCGCCGTAGGGCTGCAGGTACCAGGCCAGCAGGCCGAGTACGGCGGCCCCCCACACCAGGCCGGCCCACCAGCGGGCGAGCAGCGCGCACAGCAGGGCGAAGCCGGTGGGGACTAGCAGCCAGGGCAGGAAGGCGAGCAGCTGGGGGACGGGGGTGATGCCGTCGGTGCCGGCGACACGGCAGCCGACCACCACGCTCACCCCGGCGAGCAGCACCCCACCGCACCAGACGCCCAGCCACCGCCGCCCGGGGCGCCTGTTCACGGGCGCCGCCTCAGCGCGGTGCGCCGGGTGACGGCGGGGTGCCGCTGCTCGTGGTCCGGGGGCCGGGTCGTGGGCTCCGCGTGTGTCAGGATCCGCTGCCTGCGTCCGGGGCGCCGGGTCATGTGCGCCGCCCGCGTGCGGGGTGTCGCCGTGCCTGGGTCCGGGTGATGGCCGGGGGCCGCTGTTCGCGTCCGGCGGGACGGCTCATGGGTTCCGCCTGGGTCCGGGCGGTGGTGAGGGTCCGCTGTCCGCGTCCGGGGCGCCTGTTCATGGGCGCCGCCCGCATACGGGAAGTCGGCGGGACCGGGTACGGGCGGCGGTGGGGTGCCGCCGCTCGTGGTCCGGGCGCCCGGTCATGTGCGCCGCCCGCGTGCGGGAAGTCGGCGGGACCCGGTTCGGGCGGTGGCCGGGTGCCGCTGTCCACGGTCCGGAGCGCGGTTTGGGAGACGCCGGTCCGGAGCGCGGGCCGGGGGACGGGGCGTGGGCCGGTCCGGAGCGGAGGTCTGGGGACGGGGCCCGGGCCGGAGGCCGGAGGGCGGGGCCTGTGAACGGTGTGTCGGTTCACGGGCCGAGCCTACGAGCAGGCGTCCACGCGCGCCAGGAAATCCCCGAGCGCCCGGTCGAACTCCTCGGGCCGCTCCAGGTTCGGCAGATGCGCCGCGCCCTCGATCACGTGCAGCGCGGAGTCGGGCAGGGCCGCGTGCATCGCCTCGGCGTCGGCGACGGGCGTGTAGGTGTCGTCGGCGCCGACCACGACCAGCGCGGGCACGGTCACCCGGGTCAGCAGGTCACGGTAGTCGGGACGTTCGGCCCGGCCGCGCAGGGCCGCGGCGGCGCCCTCGGGCGCGGTGGCCGTCATCATGCGGTGCACATGGGCCTTGACCTCGGGGCGCGCGTACGGGGCGACCATGCGTTCCAGCACCTCGTCGGCGTAGCCCCGCATGCCCTCGGCGAGCAGCCGGCCGGCCGTCGCGCGGCGGCCCCGCCTGCCCTCGGGGGTCTCCGGGTCGGGGAAGGTGTCGGCGAGGACCAGGCCGCGGATCCGGTCGCCGAGGCGGTCGTAGCACTCCATGGCGATCTGCCCGCCCATCGACAGGCCCGCCAGCACGAAGGTGTCCACGCCGAGCCCGTCCAGGAGTTCCGCCAGGTCCTGGGCGTGGCGGGAGAGCGGGACCGTGCCGGGGGTCACGGGGGAGGCGCCGTAGCCGCGCAGGTCGGGGACGATCACCCGGCGGTCGGCGCAGAACCGCGCGAGCTGCGGGTCCCACATCGTGCGGTCGAAGGGGTGGCCGTGGACGAGGACGAGGGGGGTGCGGCAGGTCCCTGGGTTTTTGTCCGTGTACGCGAGGAACGGTGGCATGGGAGCGACAGTAGGGGCGCCAACTACTCGGTGCAATAAAATCTTTGCCCTCGGTGCAATCCATCGCGCCGGGAGACAGGGGGACTTGTGGACGACTACCGGCGCATCGCCGACCGGCTCGCCGACGCCATCACCGGCGGACGGCTCCGCCCCGGTCAACGGCTGCCACCGCAACGGGTGTTCGCCCGCCGGCACGGCATCGCGCCCTCGACCGCGGGCCGGGTCTACGCCGAACTGGTGCGCCGGGGGCTGGTGGTGGGCGAGGTCGGGCGCGGCACCTTCGTACGGGCCACCGAGCCGGACGGGCAGCCGGGGCACGCGCTCGCCGAGGCGGCCGGTGCCGCGCCGGTGGACCTGGAGCTGAACTACCACTCCGTGGCGGGCCAGGAGGAGCTGCTGGCCCCCGCTCTCGCGCCGCTGCTGCGGCCCGACGCGCTCGGCCTGGCGTTGCGGCCGGCCGCCGCCGCGGGCACCCCGGCCGCCCGGGAGGCGGTCGCCGCGCTGCTGGCCCAGGACGGCCCGCGGCCCGACCCGGCGCGGATCCTGTTCACCGGCGGCGCGCGCCAGGCGATCGCCGCCACGCTCGCCTCCCTGGTCCGGCCCGGCGGCCGGGTCGGGGTGGAGGAGCTGACGTATCCGCTGGTCAAGGAGATCGCGGCCCGCCTCGGCCTCACCCTCGTGCCGCTCGCCACGGACGAGGAGGGGCCCCGGCCCGAGTCCGTCGCCGCCGCGCACCGCACCGCTCCCCTGTCCGCCCTCTACCTCCAGCCGACCCTGCACAACCCCACCTCGCGCACGACCGGCCACGCCCGGCGGGCCGCACTGGCGGACACCGTCCACAGGCTGGGGATACCGGTCGTCGAGGACCGGATCTGGGCCTTCCTGCACCCGTGCGGCCCGCCTCCGCTCGCCGCGCTCGCGCCGGGACTCGTCCACCTCGTCGACGGGCTGTCCAAACGGGTCGCGCCCGGGCTCACCGTCGGGTTCGTGGTGGTGCCGGACGGGCGCGCCGAGGCGGTGGCGCGGGCGATCCGGTCCGGCGGGTGGAGCGCGGGCGGCTTCGCGCTGGAGGCGGCCGTGCGGTGGCTCGCCGACGGCACCGTGGACCGGCTGGTGGCCGCCAAGCGGCGGGACGCGCGGCGGCGCCAGCGGCTGGTCGCCGAGGAGCTGGCCGGCTTCGCCGTACGGTCCGACCCGGCCGGCTACTTCGCCTGGTGGGAGCTGCCCGCGCCCTGGCGGGCGGACACCTTCACGGCCGCCGCGCGGGCGCACGGCATCGCGGTCACGCCGGGCACGGCCTTCTCGGTCGACCCCGCCCGCACCCCGGACGCGGTCAGACTCGCGCTCGCGTCGGCTCCTGAGCCGGAGCTGACGCGGGCCCTCGCGGCCCTCGCCGCCGTCGCGCGGGGCGGCCCGGGCGCAGACAGCGGGTCAGCCAGGCGGTGAGGGCGACCGCGAGGCCGAGGGCGAGCAGCAGCCAGGAGACGGTGCGCAGGGTGCCGGTCAGCGCGTCGTAGACGGCGCCCGCGGCCGGGTGGGGCACATCGGCGGGCAGTCCGGCGAGGGTGAGCCGGCGGCCGGCCGCCACCGCGAGACCGAGCAGCGCGCCGCCCAGCGCGGTGCCCAGCGCGGTGGCCACGACGGCCCGGCGGCGGTGGACGGCCAGGGCGAGCCCGGCGAAGGCGAAGGCCACGGCCGCCACCGGCAGCCAGAATCCGGCCACTTCGAGCACGTGGAACCCCTTTCGGAGCGAGGCCAGTTCGTCCGCCGGGAGCACGGCGACGGCCGTGTGCTCCACGGGGATGCGCGCGGCGAGCGGTATGTGGTCGCGGGTGAGCTGCCGTTTGACCTGGGCGGTGACGGGGGCGAAGTCGACGGTGACGGGCTGCTCGGCCGCGTCGTCGGGGTCGTCGCGCAGCGCCTGCAGCACCGCGTCGTGGGTGACCCTGTTCCCGGTGTCCCAGGCCAGCCGGAAGGCCCGGGTCTGGGTGAAGGAGCGCACCGCGTCGTGGACGAACGGGCGGACGGAGCCGCGCAGCGGGCGGACGTCCAGGTGCTGGTCCACCTCGCGCAGGATGCCGTCGCCGACGGTGTCCGCGACGGCCTCCCGTACGTCCGGGTCGGCGGCGAGCGGTGCCATCGCGGTGACGTACCGGGCCGTGTCGGTGAGCCCGTACGCAGCCCACGCCGCCAGCGCCGCGAACGGCACGAGCAGGCAGGACAGGGCGAGCAGTACGCCCGACAGGGCGCTCCTGAGACGTGGTGGCACGCTCTCAGGCAACGGTCCGCAGGGCGCGGACGCGAGTGGAGCGCAGCCGTTCGGGGGACGGGCGCCGGGAGGCGGGCGCGGCCGGACGGGTGTTTCCTGAGTACGGGGAGTGCGTGGGCCCCGG
>NZ_JBSGDB010000075.1:0-24730 GCF_053602155.1 Streptomyces sp. NPDC004561 | reverse complement strand
GGTTCGGTGGCGCGCATGACGTCGACGAACAGCTCCTCCTTGCCGCTCCAGCGGCGGTAGATGGTGGCCTTGCCGACCCCGGCTGTGCACCACACGGCCGCGCGCGCCGTTGACCAGGGGAAGGTTGGGCGGTACGTGTCCGCACTCCACATCGGCGACGATCGGCACCCCGAGCGGGCCGAGCGCGTCGAGCACCGCTTCCTGCTGGGTGAGGGTGCGGCCGGCGGGGGCGCGGGTCCGGCCCACGAGGACGGCGGCGGCCCGGTCGAAGAAGCCGGCGAGGCGCATGCCGTGCAGATTGCGGCAGATGCCGAAGGCGTCGTCCTCACAGGCCTCGACATAGACGAGCAGCGGCTCGTCACCGGCGAAGCGCGCGGTGTCGAGGTACGGGGTGCCCGCGAGGTTGACCAGGGTCTCCACGCACCCGCCGATCAGCCGGCCCTCGACGTCCACGTCGCCGTCGCCGTCCAGCCGGGTCCAGGACCCCTCCGCGTCCAGGGTGAGGTCGCGGATCTCCGGGTCCCGGGCCCAGTCGTCCCAGCCGCCGGTCCGGTACCGGCCCGGCGGGGTCTGGGCGAACGGCTCGCCCTGCGGCGCGGCCACGATGTCCAGCCAGGTCGTCAGGCCCTCGGGCGCCCGGTAGGGCGTGTCCATGAGGTTGTTGCCGTGCACGGTCGCGACCCCGGTGAGCAGGGTCAGCGGTGTGATGATCGTAGAGATGTCCGACCAGCCGACGACCCAGGTCGGCTCGGCCCGGCCGATCTCCTCGAAGTCCAGCAGCGGCAGCAGGTCGATCGCGGTCTCCCCGCCCCACGGCGGGACCACGGCCCGGATCGACGGGTCGGTCAGCATCGCGGTCAATTCGGCGGCGCGCTCGGCGGCCGGGGCGCTGATGTGCGTCGAGCCGTTCATGCACCGGCCGACGACCGCCTCGTACCCGCGTGCCTCGATCTCCCGCACCGCGACGTCGAGCCGGCCCCGGAGCTCCTTGGCCACCCCGCTGGAGGGAGAGGTCACACCGACACGGTCGCCCGGGCGCAGCGGGCGCGGATATCGCACAGTCATGCGCCGGATTGTCCCAGCGCGACAGCGGGGTACGGCAAGGGAATTACGGCCGGTCCAGCCGCAGCCGCTCCGCCCTCGGCAGTCCGGCGACGACGAGGTCGTACGAGTCCTCGACCAGCTCGCGGACCAGCCGGTCCGGCAGGCCGCCGTCCGCCGTCACGGTGTTCCAGTGCCGCTTGTTCATGTGGTAGCCGGGGACGATCAGCCCCTCGTGGTCGGCCCGGAGCCGGACCGCGTCCTCCGGGTCGCACTTGAGGTTGACCGTCAGGGGCCGCGCGCCCAGGTTCGTCAGGGCGAACATCTTGCCCAGCACCTTGAAGACCGAGGTCTCCGGGTTGAACGGGAAGTCCTCCACGACCGCGTTGAAGGACAGGCAGAAGGCGCGCAGCTCCTCGGGGTTCACTCGGGCCTCTCCTCCGGCGCCGGCTCCCCGGTCGGCTCCACGAGCACCGTGACGATCTTGTTGCGGCGTCCGGCCGCCGCCTCCGCGGTGAGCCTCAGCCTGCGCTCGTCGGGCAGTTCCACCTCGGCCGAGGCGCCGGCGATGGGCACGCGGCCGAGGGCCTTGGCGAGCAGTCCGCCGACGGTCTCCACGTCCTCGTCGTCGTACTCCTCCAGGCCGTACAGCTCGCCGAGGTCGGTGATGTCCAGGCGGGCGGTGACCCGGAACCGGTCGTCGCCCAGCTCCTCCACGGGCGGGAGTTCCCGGTCGTACTCGTCGGTGATCTCGCCGACGATCTCCTCGAGGATGTCCTCGATGGTGACGATCCCGGCGGTGCCGCCGTACTCGTCGATGACGACGGCGACGTGGTTGCGTTCCTTCTGCATCTCGCGCAGCAGGTCGCCGGCGTTCTTGGTGTCGGGCACGAAGACGGCGGGCCGCATGGCGGTCGAGACCAGGTCGCCCTCCGCCTCCCGGCTGATGTGCGTCTTGCGGACCAGGTCCTTCAGGTACACGATCCCGACGATGTCGTCCTCGCTCTCGCCGGTGACCGGGATCCGGGAGAACCCGGAGCGCAGGGCGAGGGTGAGCGCCTGCCGGATGGTCTTGTACCGCTCGATGACGACCAGGTCGGTGCGGGGCACCATGACCTCGCGCACCAGGGTGTCGCCCAGCTCGAAGACCGAGTGCACCATGCGGCGCTCCTCGTCCTCGATCAGCGACTCCTTCTCGGCGAGGTCGACCATCGCGCGCAGCTCCGCCTCGGAGGCGAACGGGCCCCGCCGGAAGCCCTTGCCGGGGGTGAGGGCGTTGCCGATGAGGATGAGCAGCGAGGGGATCGGTCCCATCACGCGGGCCAGCGGCAGCAGCACGTACGCGGCCGCGGTCGCGGTGTTCAGCGGGTGCTGGCGGCCGATGGTGCGCGGGGAGACGCCGACGGCGACGTACGACACCAGGACCATGACGCCGATGGCGACGAGCAGGGCCTGCCAGGTGGCCGGGAACTCCTCCAGGCAGGCGTACGTCACCAGGGCCGCGGCCGCCATCTCGCAGGCGACGCGGACCAGGAGGGCCAGGTTGAGGTAGCGGGTGGGATCGGCGGCGATCTGGGCCAGCTTGGCGCTGCCGCGCCGGCCGGACTTCACGGCCTCCTCGGCACGGAAGCTGGAGACGCGCGCCAGGCCCGCCTCCGCGCAGGCGGCGAGCCAGGCGACGACGACCAGCGCGATCGCGCCGACCACGATCTGCGGACTCATGGACGCGCTTACGAGACGGTCGGCGCCGGGGACGGCCCGGTCAGGCCGCGCTCGCCCCGCCATCCGTCCACGATGGCGGCCTGCAGGCCGAACATCTCGGCCTTCTCGTCGGGCTCCTCGTGGTCGTACCCGAGCAGGTGCAGCACGCCGTGGACGGTGAGCAGCTGGAGCTCCTCGTCCATGGAGTGCTGGGTGGGCGCCTCGGTCCCCTGCTTGGCGGCGACCTCCGGGCACAGCACGATGTCGCCGAGGAGCCCCTGCGGCGGCTCGTCGTCGTCCTTGCCGGGCGGCCGCAGCTCGTCCATCGGGAAGGACATGACATCGGTCGGCCCGGGGAGGTCCATCCACTGGATGTGGAGCTGCTCCATGGCGTCGGCGTCCACGACGATCACCGAGAGCTCGGAGAGCGGGTGGATGCGCATCCGCGCGAGTGCGTAGCGGGCGATGTCGAGGATCGCCTGCTCGTCGACCTCGGTGCCGGACTCGTTGTTGACGTCGATCGACATGGTGGCGCCGTGTCTCTACTTCCCCTTGTGCCCGGACCTGCCCCGGCCGCCCTTGTGGGTGCCGTTCTCGGTGCCGTGCTCGCTGTCGTACTGCTCGTACGCGTCGACGATACGGCCCACCAGCTTGTGCCGTACGACATCGTGGGAGGACAGCCGGGAGAAGTGGACGTCCTCGACGCCCTCCAGGATCTCCTGCACCTGCCTCAGACCGCTCTTCGTGCCGTTCGGCAGGTCGACCTGCGTCACGTCACCGGTGATCACGATCTTCGAGTCGAAGCCCAGGCGGGTGAGGAACATCTTCATCTGTTCGGGGCTCGTGTTCTGGGCCTCGTCCAGGATGATGAAGGCGTCGTTGAGCGTGCGTCCGCGCATGTAGGCGAGCGGTGCGACCTCGATCGTCCCGGCCGCCATCAGGCGGGGGATCGAGTCCGGGTCGAGCATGTCGTGCAGCGCGTCGTAGAGCGGGCGCAGGTAGGGGTCGATCTTCTCGTAGAGCGTGCCGGGCAGGAAGCCCAGCCGCTCGCCGGCCTCCACCGCGGGGCGGGTGAGGATGATCCGGTTGACCTGCTTGGACTGCAGGGCCTGCACGGCCTTGGCCATGGCCAGGTAGGTCTTGCCGGTACCGGCGGGGCCGATGCCGAAGACGATCGTGTGCTTGTCGATCGCGTCGACGTACCGCTTCTGGTTGAGGGTCTTGGGGCGGATGGTCCGGCCCCGCGAGGACAGGATGTTCTGCGTCAGCACCTGTGCCGGGGTCTCCGGGCCGTCGCTCGTCCCGTTCTCGCTCGCCTTGAGCATGGCGATCGAGCGTTCCACTGCGTCCTCCGTCATCGGCTGCCCGGTGCGGAGCACCAGCATCATCTCGTCGAACACACGCGAGATCAGGGACACGTCGGCGGGATCGCCGACCGCGCTGATCTCGTTGCCCCGGACGTGGATGTCGGCCGCCGGGAAGGCCCTCTCGATCACGCGCAGAAGCGAGTCGCCCGAACCCAGCACGGTCACCATGGGGTGCTGCGCGGGGACGGTGAACTGCGCTCTCGCCTGCTCCTGCGCGGGGGTGTGAGCTGTGGGTGTCTGTGTCATGGGCCGGCGCTGAAGGCCTGCGCTTCCTCCTCGTCACGGCCGCACCGCTGAGGGCGGCCTCGCGGTTCCAGAGTACGACGGGGAGATGACAAGCCCGTAGGACTTTTCCGAGGGCCCTTCCCGGGGTGCTCAGCTCGAACGCCGGAACCCGATGGTCGGCACGGCCCGCCGCAGCGGCCACACCCGGTCGAGTTCCTCGGGCACCACCCCGTCGAGGAACGCGTACCGCCGCAGCGCCATCGGCTCCTGCCCCGGCAGGGACTGCACCCGCCGCCACCACGCCCCGATCTCCGACCACCCCGGCGCCGACAGCGATCCCCCGAACTCCTGCACCGACAGAGCGGCCGTGAGCCCGGCGAAGGCCAGCCGGTCGGCGAGCGGCCAGCCCGCCAGCGTCCCCGTCACGAACCCGGCGACGAAGACGTCCCCGGCCCCCGTGGGATCCAGCGCCTCCACGGCGATCGCGGGCACCTCCGCCGCCTCCCCGGTACACCGGTCCACCGCGTACGCCCCCTCGGCCCCGAGGGTGACCACGGCCACCGGCACGTGCTCGGTCAGGGCGTGCGCGGCGAGCCGCGGGCAGTCGGCCCCGGTGTACCGCTTCGCCTCCTCCGCGTTGGGCAGGAACGCCTCGCAGTGCTCCAGGTCGGGGAGCCCGGCGAGGTCCCAGGCGCCGGTCTCGTCCCAGCCGACGTCGGCGAAGATCCGGGTGCCCTCGTGGGCGGCCTGGGCGATCCACGGCGCCCGCGTGCCCGGCGTGAGGGAGGCCACGGCCGCCCGCGCGCGGGGCGGGCAGTCGGGGGCCGGCTCCTCCGGCGGCGGCTCGTGCCCGTGGGAGACCATGGTCCGCTCGCCCTCGTACGCCATGGAGACCGTCACCGGCGAGTGCCAGCCGGGCACCGTGCGGGACGGGGTGAGGTCGATGCCCTCGCCCTGCTCCAGGGCGTCCCAGCAGTACTCGCCGTAGTGGTCGTCGCCGAAGGCCGCGGCGAGCGAGGTGCGCAGCCCGAGGCGGGCCAGCGCGGCGGCCATGTTGGCGACCCCGCCGGGGCTGGAGCCCATGCCCCGGGCCCAGGACTCGGTGCCGCGCACGGGCGCCGAGTCCAGCCCGGTGAAGACGATGTCGAGGAAGACCGTGCCGGTGAGGTAGACGTCCCAGGGCGGATCGCCGGGTGCGCGCAGCGCGGCGAGCGGGTCGACCTGGGTCCGGCGGCCCCCTGCCTGGGTGAGGTGTTCCGGTTCCTCTCCGGCGATCGTGTGCGACGGGGTCACGGTGCGCTCCCTCGTGGTGCGGGTCTGGCCAGTGTGCACCACCTCACGCACCGTGCAGGGGCTCACCAGCGGGGCATCACCGGCGTCCGCCACCCCGGTTCGGCCGCCCGCATCGCGGCCGCGTCGTCGCGGTCCCGCAGCGAGCCGTCGTCCTCGGCCCACCGCCGGTGCAGCCGGGCCAGTTCGTCCCGGTCGAGCTCGACGCCGAAGCCGGGGGCGTCGGACACCGCGACCCGGCCGCCGGTGAAGGCGATCCGCTCGGTGAGGACGTCCTCCGGCTGCCAGGGGTAGTGGGAGTCGCAGGCGTGGTGGAGGTCCGGCACGGTGGACGCCACGTGGGTCATGGCGGCGAGGCTGATGCCGAGGTGGGTGTTGGAGTGCATGGACACCCCGACCCCGAAGGCGGCGCAGAGGGCCGCGAGGTGCTGGGTGTTGCGCAGCCCGCCCCAGTAGTGGTGGTCGGAGAGGACGACCTGCACGGCGTCCCTGGTGAACGCCTCCCTGATCTCGCCGAAGGTGGTCACGCACATGTTGGTGGCGAGCGGCACCCCGGTCCCCGCGGACACCTCGGCCATCGCGGGTGTGCCGAGCGTCGGGTCCTCCAGGTACTCCAGGACGTCCCCGAGTTCCTCGGCCACCTTCAGCGAGGTCTCGACCGACCAGGCGCCGTTGGGGTCGAGGCGCAGCGGGTGCCCGGGGAAGGCCTCGGCGAGGGCGCGTACGGCGGCGATCTCCTCTTGCGGGGGGAAGACACCGCCCTTGAGCTTGAACGACCCGAACCCGTGACGGCGCCGCAACTCCCGTGCCTGGGCGACGACTCCGGCGGGGTCGAGGGCGGCGCCCCACTCGTCCGGTTCGGCCGGGACGCCCTCCGGGTGCCGGGCCCACTTGTAGAACAGGTAGGCGCTGTACTCCACGCTGTCGCGGACCCGGCCGCCGAGCAGCGCGTGCACGGGCAGCCCGAGCGCCCTGCCCTGGGCGTCCAGGCAGGCGACCTCGAAGGCGGACAGCACGGACAGCCGCAGCTTGTCGGCGCTCTGCACCCCGCGCAGCCCGCCCGCGTCGACCTGCCCGGCGACCCGGGACTCGTCCACGTCCAGGTCGATCCCGAAAAGGCCGTTCACATCCATGACCGAGCGGCCGGTGAGGCGCTCGGCGAGCGGCCGGGCGAGCTCCAGGTACTTGGTGTCGCCGTAGGTCTCGCCGAGCCCGGCCGTCCCGTCGGCCGTGACGACCTCCACGATCAGCCGGGGGGTGTACGGCTGGTGCACCCCCTGGGTGTTGAGCAGGGGCGCGTCGGCGACCAGGATCGGCGTCAGCCGCACCTCGGCGATGGTCAGGTCACGGGTCACAGGGAGGCTCCTACGAGATCGAGTCCGGCGGTGAGGAGGACCTTGAGGGCGGCGAGGTCGGCGGGCGCGGGGTCGGTGAGCGGGGCGCGCACGGGGCCGACGCGCTGTCGGCGCAGCCGGGCCGCCGCCTTCACGAGGGACACCGCGTAACCGGGCGCGCGGTCGCGGAGTTCGACGAAGGGGACGTAGAAGTCGCGCAGCAGCCTGTCGACGGCGCCGTGGTCGCCGTCCCGCAGCGCGGTGAAGAAGGCGCCGGCGATCTCGGGGGCGAAGGCGTGCACGGCGGAGGAGTAGGCGGGGACGCCGACGGCGGCGTAGGCGCGGGCCTGGATCTCGGCGGTGGCGGCGCCGTTGAAGAACAGGAAGCCGGCGGGGGCGGCCAGGGTGAGGCGCTGGAGGCGGTCGAGGTCACTGTGGCCGTCCTTGAGGCCGATGACGTTCGGGATGTCCGCGATGCGGCGCAGCGAGCCCACCGTATAGGCGACTTGGCCGCGCTGGTAGGCGATCAGCGGCAGCCGGGTGCGGTCGGCGAGCCGCTCCAGTTGCGCGGCGAGGCCGTCCTGGGGGGCGTCGACGAGATAGTGCGGCAGGACGAGCAGGGCGTCGGCGCCGGCCTCCTCGGCGATCCGCGCGAACCGGGCGGCCTGCGCCCAGCCGTACCCGGTGCCGGCCACCACGGGCAGCCGCCCGGCCGCCTCCTCGACGGTGACGCGGACGACCGTCCGGTACTCGTCCTCGTCCAGCGAGAAGAACTCCCCGGTGCCGCAGGCCGGGAAGACGGCCCCGGGCCCGGCGGCGAGCCGGTCCGCGACATGCGCGCGGAAGCCGTCGGCGTCGAGGGCGCCGTCGTCGCCGAAGGCGGTGAGCGGAAAGGACAGCACGCCCCGCGCCATCCCCTCCCGCAGCCGCCGCGCCACATCCCGCGGACTCCGGTCGCCACCCACCTGAACATCTCCTCTTATGAATGCTGTCTATGTATGAGAACAAAGGCTAGATACACGTACACGCGCTCGTCAATGGGAGGAAGGGTGAACGCGGCACGTCCGGCACGGGAAGCGCCCTTGCTTACCCCGGCCATTCATCCGCAAACCGAGGAGTGATCCGGATCACTCCGTCCGGCCTTCTTCTCGGAACCGCGTGCTTGATACAACTTGCTCGCGCGTTCCTGTCCGTCGACGGTCGTCGCTCCCTCCCCTCTCGCTCTTTCGAGCCTCCTTCCGCCTGCCCTGGGAACGCCCGTGTCCGCCCGCCGCACCCTGCCCTGGCCCCTCGTCGCCCTCTTCACGGCCGGGTACCTCGCCCCCTATCTGCTGCCGACCACCGTCGGCCGGCTCAACAGCGGCCTTCCGCTCACCACCACCCAGGCCGGGGCCATCGGCAGTGCGCTGCTGCTGAGTTCGGCGGCAGCGGGCTTCCTGTTGGCCTCCCGGGTCGACCGGATCGGGCCCCGGACCCTCGCCCGCGCCGGTCTCGCGCTCGCCTTCCTCGGCTACGGCGGGGCCGCCCTCACCGGGGTCGTACCGGCCGTCGTCGCGGGCGCGGTCGTCGGCGGGTTCGGGTCCGGCACGATCACCGCGGTCGCCGCGAGCGGCATCGCCGCCCAGAAGGATCCGCACCGGGTCACCACCCTCGGCCTGCTCGGCGTCTCCGCGCTCGCCGGCACCCTCTACCTGGCGATCCCCCGCCTCGGCCCGGGCCACGGCGTCCCGCTGGCCGCGATCGCGCTGACCGCGCTCGCCGTCTGGCCGCTCACCGGCCGGCTGTCCCGCCGCACGGCACCGGCCCGTGCCGCCGGCCGCGCACAGGGCAGGCTGCCCCAGCGTCGCGCCGGGCTGCTGCTCGCCGCCGCCATGCCCTGCTGGTCCCTCGCCCAGAACTCCCTGTGGGGCGTGAGCGGCCGTATCGGCCTCGCCCAGGCCCACCTCACGGAGGTCACCGTCGGCGCGGTGTTCGCCGTCGCGCTCGGCGCCGGGCTGCTCGGGGTGCTGGGCGCGGGAGCACTCGGCCCGAGGCTCGGCCGCGCGATGCCCATCGGCGCCGGTACGGCACTGATCGCGGCCTGCATCGCGCTCAGCGCGTCGGCGACCGATCTGACGGGCTTCGCCGCCGGCGAGATCTCCTGGAACCTGCTCTACCCGGTCGTGCTGTCGTACGTCATCGGCCTCGCCGCCTCCCTCGACCCGCGCGGCCGCTGGGCGGTGTTCGTCGGTTCGGCGGCCTCGCTGGGCACGGCGGCGGGACCGCTGGCCGGGAGCGCGCTGGCGGGAGCGGCCGGCTTCCCGGTCATGGGCGACCTGCTGGCGGCCGGCCTGCTGCTGATCGCGGTGCCGATGACGGCGGTGGCACTGCGGGCGGGCCGGCGGACCCTGCCGGTCGTGGAGGTCGCGGTCGAGACGGCCGCCGTGCCCGCCCGGCGGGCCTACGAGACCGCGTCCCCGAACTCGTACGCCGCCACCTCGGCGAGGTAACGGTCCCGCAGCTCCTCGTCGTCCTCCAGGAAGGAGGCGAGGAAGGAGTTGCGGGCCAGCTCGCGCAGGCGGTCCTCGGTCAGGCCCAGGGTGTCGCGGACGGCCGCGAAGTTGTCGCCCGCGTACCCGCCGAAGTACGCCGGATCGTCGGAGTTGACCGTGCACAGCAGCCCGGCGTCCAGCATCGCCGGCAGCGGGTGGCCGGCCAGGGTGTCGACGGCGCGCAGGCGCACGTTGGACAGCGGGCACAGGGTGAGCGGGATCCGCTCCCGCACCAGCCGCTCGACCAGCGCCGGGTCCTCCATGCAGCGCAGGCCGTGGTCGACGCGCTCCACGCCGAGGACGTCCAGGGCCTCGGTGATGTACTCCGGCGGTCCCTCCTCGCCGGCATGGGCCACACGGCGCAGCCCGAGCGCGGCGGCGGCCTCGTACACCTCGCGGAACTTCACCGGCGGATGCCCCACCTCGGCGGAGTCCAGCCCGACACCGGTGATCCGGTCCAGGTACGGCTCGGCGGCCCGCAGGGTCTCCAGGGCCGACTCGGCGGACTCGTCGCGCAGGAAGCACAGGATGAGCTTCGTGGAGACGCCGTGGTTCTCCTGGCTGCGGCCGAGCGCCCGCCACAGCCCCTCCACCACCGTGCCCATGGACACGCCCCGGGCGAGATGGGCCTGCGGGTCGAAGAAGATCTCCGCGTGCCGCACGCCCTGCGCGGCGGCGCGCGCGAGGTACGCGTCCGCGAGGTCGCTGAAGTCCTGCTCGGTGCGCAGGACGGCCATCAGCTCGTAGTACAGGTTGAGGAAGGACTGGAGGTCCTCGAACCGGTAGGCCTCGCGAAGCTCTTCGGTGTCGGCGTACGGGAGCTTCACGCCGTTGCGGGCGGCCAGCGCGAAGGCCAGCTCGGGCTCCAGAGTGCCTTCGATATGGAGGTGCAGTTCTGCTTTCGGGAGGGGCATCAAAGCATCGTACGGCGCTCTTACCGACGTTTCGGAACCGGCACTCGCAGAAGATCGTGGGCCACCGTCAGCTCTCCGTCGAAGCCGGCGGCCCTCGCCTGCCGCTCGAAGCCGTCGGGGTCGGTGTAGCGCTGGCTGAAGTGGGTGAGGACGAGGTGGCGGACGCCCGCGTCCCGGGCCACAACGGCCGCCTGGCCGGCCGTCAGATGGCCGTGCTCGACGGCGAGTTCCTCGTCCTCGTCGAGGAACGTGGACTCGATGACGAGCAGGTCGCAGCCCTCGGCGAGCGCGTACACGCCCTCGCACAGCCGGGTGTCCATGACGAACGCGAACCGCTGGCCGCGCCGTACCTCGCTGACCTCCTCCAGCGTCACAGCGCCGAGCCTGCCCTCGCGCTGGAGCACCCCCACGTCCGGGCCCCTGATCCCGAGCGCGGCGAGCCGGTCGGGCAGCATCCGGCGGCCGTCGGGCTCGGTCAGCCGGTAGCCGTAGGACTCGACCGGGTGCGACAGCCCGCGGGCCTCCAGGGTGTACGACGGTGTCACCGCGAGGGTGCCGTCGGTGTCCACGGGCGCCTCGGTGAGGCGGGCCGTCTCCCGGTAGGCGGTGGCGTACCGCAGCCGGTCGAAGAAGCGCTGCCCGGAGCGCGGGTAGTGCGCGGTGATCTCGTGCGGCACCTGGTCCAGGTTGATCCGCTGGACGACCCCGGCGAGGCCGAGGGAGTGGTCGCCGTGGAAGTGGGTGACGCAGATCCGGTTCAGGTCGTGGGCGGCGACCCCGGCGCGCAGCATCTGCCGCTGTGTGCCCTCGCCGGGGTCGAACAGGATGCCCTCGCCGTCCCACCGCAGCAGGTAGCCGTTGTGGTTGCGCTGCCGGGTCGGCACCTGGCTGGCGGTGCCGAGGACCACGAGTTCACGGACCGACACGGCGCCCTACCCGGGGGGCCACTGCAGACCGCGGCCGCCGAGGACGTGCGCGTGGGCGTGCCAGACGGTCTGGCCGGCGCCGGTGCCGGTGTTGAAGACGGTGCGGTAGCTGTCCAGCTTCTCCTCGTCGGCGACGGCCTGGGTCTCGGCGAGCACGTCGGCGGCGAGCTGCGGGGCGGCCGCGGCGAGCTTGGCCCCGGTCTCGTAGTGGGCCTTGGGGACCACCAGGACGTGGGTGGGGGCCTGGGGGTTTATGTCCCGGAAGGCGACGGTGGTCTCCGTCTCACGGACGATCGTCGCCGGGATCGTACCCGCGACGATCTTGCAGAACAGGCAGTCGTCCTGCGGTTCGCCGGCCATTCGCTGCGCTCGCTTTCGCCGATGATCAGTACGGGGGCATCGTAGTCGTTCCGGTGCGGGTCGTACGCGGCCGCGCGCCCGTGCGACGAAGCCGCGCGCCGATCCGGTCCGGCCCGCCTAGGTGGGCAGAACCGGCGGGGTCTTCGCGGGCCGCTCCTCCAGAGCCGCCAGCGCCAGCCTTATCGCCTCGTCCAGCTGGACGTCCCGGCCGGCGGCCCAGTCCTGCGGAGCCTGTACGACCTCCACGTCCGGGTCGACGCCGTGGTTCTCCACGTCCCAGCCGTAACCCTCCAGCCAGAACGCGTACTTGGGCTGGGTGATCAGGGTGCCGTCGACCAGGTGGTAGCGGCTGTCGATGCCGATGACACCGCCCCAGGTGCGGGTGCCGACGACCGGGCCGATGCCGAGCGCCTTGATGGCCGCGTTGACGATGTCCCCGTCGGAGCCGGAGAACTCGTTGGCGACGGCGACGACGGGGCCCCGGGGCGCGTCCCTCGGGTAGCTCTCGGGCCGCATGCCACGGGGAAGGTCCCAGCCGACGATCCGGCGGGCCAGCTTCTCCACGACGAGCTGGGAGGTGTGTCCGCCGCGGTTCTCGCGCACGTCGACGACGAGGCCCTCGCGGGCCACCTCGACACGCAGGTCGCGGTGGATCTGGGCCCAGCCGGGCGCCTGCATGTCGGGCACGTGGAGGTAGCCGAGCCGGCCCGCGGACCTCTCGTGGACGTAGGCCCGCCGGCCGGCGACCCAGGCGTGGTAGCGCAGCGGCTCCTCGTCCGCGAGCGGGACCACCACGGCATGCCGGGGATCACCGCCGCCGGAGGGCGAGACGGTCAGCTCGACGGGCTTTCCGGCCGTGCCGGTCAGCAGCGGGCCGGGGCCGGTCACCGGGTCGACCGGCTGTCCGCCGACGGCGACGATCGCGTCCCCGGGACGGACGGCCACCCCGGGCGCGGCGAGCGGGCTGCGCGCCTGCGGGTCGGAGGTCTCCGCGGGCAGGATGCGGTCGATGCGCCAACTGCCGTCCTCGTGGCGGGAGATGTCCGCGCCGAGCAGACCCTGGCGGGCGCCGTTGCCGAAGCCGCCGCGCGGCATGACATAGGCGTGCGAGGTGCCGAGTTCGCCGTGCACCTCCCACAGGAGGTCCACCAGGTCGTCGTGGGTGGCGAGGCGGTCGAGGACGGGACGGTAGCGGTCGAGGACGCCGTCCCAGTCGACGCCGCCCATGTCGGGCCGCCAGAAGTGGTCCCGCATGATGCGGCCCGTCTCCTCGTACATCTGCCGCCACTCGGCGGCCGGGTCGACGGTCTGCCGGATCCGGCTCAGGTCGACGGTGATGTTGGAGTCGCTGTCCTCGTCGCCGGAGGCGCGCCGGTCGCTGGGGACGACCTTCAGCTTGCCGTCGGTCCACAGCAGCGCCCGCTTGCCGTCGCCGCTGATCTCGAAGTGGTCCGCGTCGGCGGCCAGATGGTCCAGGCGGTGCTGGGCCAGGTCGTAGCGCTCCAGCTCGGTCTTGGGGTCGGGGTCGTCCGGCGTGGCGCGGGAGGCGCCGAGGACGCCGCGCACCGGGTGCCGGAGCCAGAGCACCCCGTCCTTGGCGGCGCGCAGGTTGGAGTAGCGGGTGGCCTCCACCGGGAAGGGCACGATGCGGTCGGCGAGTCCGTCGAGGTCGATCCGCGTCGTCGGCACGCCCTCGCTGTCCGGCGTCTCCTCCTTGTCGGAGGCCTCGAAGGGGCGGCCGTGCCGCTGCGGCCCGAACGGGGACGGCGTGGTCGCGGCCAGCGTGATCAGGTAGGGGCGGGTGCCCTCCACGAAGGCCAGGTCGAAGACGTGCTCGTCGTAGACCGGGTCGAAGGAGCGGTTGGAGAGGAAGGCGAGGTGCTTGCCGTCGAGGGTGAAGGCGGGCGCGTAGTCCTGGAAGCGCAGCGGGGTCGCCTCGGTGACCGACAGATCGGTGGTGTTGGCGAGGCGCAGCTGGCACAGCGGGCGCGCTCCCGGGTGGCTCCAGGCGAGCCAGGCCGAGTCGGGCGAGAAGGCGAGGTCGCTCACGTCGCCGTCCTCGCTGCGGTCGACCTCGCGCACTTCGCCGGTCTCCCGCTCGACCAGCAGCAGCCGGCCGTCGTGGGAGGCGACGGCGGCCCGGCTGCCGTCGGGGGCCATCGCCAGTTCCAGGACCCGGCCGAGTCGTCCCGCGGCCAGCCGGCGCGGGGTCGCGCCGACGGCGACGCCGGTGGCGGGCGCGAACTCCAGGGCGTCCTCGCCCTCGGCGTCCGTCACCCACACCACCCACTCCTCGCCCTCCGCGCGGAAGGTGCGGGGCAGCCGGGCGCGCACGCCGGGCCGCGCGGCGAGCGCGCGGGCCGGGCCGGAGCGGTGGGTGATCCAGTGCACGGTGCCCCGCACGGCGACCGCGCTGCCGCGCGCGGTGTGGTCGGGGGCGGCCGAGCCGAACCAGCGGGAGGCGTTCACCGGGAAGGGCTGCAGGTCCGTGCGGGGCCCGCCGAGCCGGACCTCCAGGCGGCGCGGCTCCGCGCCGTCGAGGTCGTCCAGGAGCCACAGTTCGCCGGCGCTGGAGTAGACGACACGGCTGCCGTCGGTGGCGGCGTGCCGGGCGTAGTGACCGTCGAGGGGCGTGTGCCGGCGCAGGTCGGAGCCGTCGGCGTGGGAGGAGTACAGGGCGCCGGTGCCCTCGTGGTCGGAGAGGAACGCGATCCGGTCGCCGGCCCACAGCGGGTACTCGATGTTGCCGTCCAGGTCCTCGTGCAGGCGCACGAACTCGCCGTCGCCGTCGCGGTCGATCCACAGCCGGCCGGCGGTTCCGCCGCGGTACCGCTTCCACCAGGCGGCCTCGCGGCCCATCGGCGCGGACAGCAGCACGGTGTGCGGGCCGCGCACGACGTCGCCGACGGGCCCGTACGGCAGGGTGGCCGCGGGTCCGCCGTCCAGCGGGACGGCACGGGCCCAGGTGCGGCGCAGACTGGGCTGGCCGGCGGTGCTGACCGCGAGGACCTCGCCGTCCGGGGTCCAGCCGCGCACCTGGGTCTTCCAACTGCCCCAGTGCGTCAGCCGCCTGGCCGGGCCGCCGGCGACCGGCGCGAGGTGCACCTCGGGGGCGCCGTCGCGGGTCGAGGTCCAGGCGACGGCGGTGCCGTCGGGCGAGATGCGGGGATGGTTCACCGGTACGTTGTCGGCACTGACCCGCCAGGGCCGGCCCCCGTCGAGGGGTGCCAGCCACACGTCGTCCTCGGCGACGAAGGTCACCAAGTCGCCGTGCAGGTGCGGGAATCGGAGGTAGCCGGAGGTTCCTGTCGCAGCGCCCTGAGTCACCCCGTCACTGTACGCAGCGGTGGCGCTCCCCGCCCCTCTTTTCCGATCACTTGCCCTGGGCGGGCCAGCAGGTCGGGTCGCCCTTGCACCAGACGGTCCGGGTGACGGTGACCGTCACGGTCGGCTGTCCGCCGCCGGGCCGGTAGGTGGGCGGGCGGTACGTCGGGCCGGGCGTGGCGTTGCAGTCGCCGAGCCCGCTGACGTGGAACACCTGTCTGCCGCCGACCCTGGCCGTCAGGTTCCCGCGCACACAGGCCCCGTCGACGGCCTTGGTCACCTCGCCGGTGACGGTGATCTTCCGCCGGTCCTTGGTCTCCCCCTGGCAGTCGACGGAGACGACGGTGGTCTCGGTCGGCGAGGGCGTCCTCGCCGACGTGCCGCCTCTGCCGTAACCGCCGGTGCAGGTGAGCCAACTGACGTCCACGTGCTGCTGTTTCAGCCGGGCCGTCGCGGTCGTGTCGGTGGTGTAGGCGACGCTCGCCGAGCCGAGGTCGTCGGGCCGGCAGGCCACCATGGCGCCGCCGGCCGCCGCGACCAGCCCCACGACGGCCACCGCCCGTGTCCCGCGCGTCCCGCGCCGAATCCGTCCCAAAGCCCCCATGCACGGCAGCGTGCCACCGACCCGCACGAAGCGGAAGGCCGCATACGGCCACTCACCCGCCGGGCGGTGGCCGGGTGCGCGTCAGCCGCGCAGCAGCAGCCACTCCTGGAGTTCGACCAGGTTGCCCTCCGGGTCCTTGAGGTGGGCCACCCGCATCCGGTCGGTCATGAGGACCGGGCCGTGCAGCAGGGCCGTGCCGCGGGCGGTGATCTCCGCGCAGTAGGCGTCGAGGTCGTCCACGCGCAGCACCACCAGGGAGCGGTGGCCCGTGGCGGTCTCGCCCAGCTCGTCCAGCACCCGGGCCATCATCGCCCGGTCCTGCAGGGCGATGCCCGCGGAGCCGGCGTGCGGGCTGAACTTCTCGTACGGGCCCTGCGCCGCGCCGGACTGCGGCTTGAGGCCGAGGACATCGGCGTAGAAGCGGTAGCAGGCGGCGAAGTCGGTGACCAGAAGCCGGACTTGGGCGAGTTCCATGGCGTCCCCCAGGTGTGTCAGGACCAGCGGCCGGTGCGTCCCAGCAGAAGGGCCGCGGCGGCGGTGCCGGCGGTGGATGTGCGCAACACGGTAGGACCCAGCACGTACGCCCGCGCGCCCGCCTCCTCGAACAGCGCCAGCTCGTCGCGCGAGACACCGCCCTCCGGGCCGACGACCAGCACGATCCGGCCCTCGGCGGGGAGTTCGGCGGTGGCCAGCGGCCGGCTCTCGTGCTCGAAGTCGGAGTGGAGCACCCCGGCGAAGTCGGCTTCGGCGAGAAGTGCGGCGACCTGCTTGGTGGTCGCCGCGTCCGCGACCTCGGGGAAGCGGACCCGCCGGGACTGCTTCCCGGCCTCCCGGGCGGTGGCCCGCCATTTGCCGAGGGCCTTCAGCCCCCGGTCGCCCTTCCACTGGGTGATGCAACGGGCCGCCTGCCACGGCACGATGGCGTCGACGCCGGTCTCCGTCATGGTCTCGACGGCGAGTTCGCCCCGGTCGCCCTTGGGCAGGGCCTGGACGACGGTGATGCGCGGGCTCGGCGCCGGCTCCTCGGAGATCCCGCTCATGTGGACGATCAGCCGGTCCTTGCCCTCGCTGCCGATCACCTCGCACACGGCGTAGCGTCCGGCGCCGTCGGTGAGGACGACCTCCTCGCCGGACTGCAGCCGCTTGACGGAGACGGCGTGGCGGCCCTCGGGACCGTCCAGGACATAGCGGTCGCCGTCCGGGTCGAAGTGCTCGACGACGAACACCGGCGCGGTCATCGCAGGCCTCCCCCGGCCGACAACGCTGTCCGGGCGGCGGCGAGTTCGTCGGCCAGCACCTCCACCAGCCGTCCGGCCGGCAGCTCCCGGGCCAGCCGGTGGCCCTGGCCCGCCCACAGCGCCATGCCCTGCGCGTCCCCGGCCTTGGCAGCGGCCTTGCGCAGCGGGACGGTGAGGTGGTGGAGCTCCGGGTAGGCGGCGGGGGCGTACGGGCCGTGCTCGCGCAGGAAGCGGTTGACCAGTGCGCGCCCCGGTCGGCCGGAGAACGCCCGGGTCAACTCGGTGCGCACGAACAGGGGGTTGGTGAGCGCCAGCTTGTGCACGTCCTGGGCGCCGGACTCGGGGGTGGCGAGGAAGGCGGTGCCCAGCTGGGCCGCGCTCGCGCCCGCGGCGAGGACGGCGGCGATCTGGCCGCCGCGCATGATGCCGCCCGCGGCGACGACCGGGATGCGCACGCTCTCCCGGATCTGCGCGACCAGCGACAGCAGGCCGATGCCGGAGCCGTCGATGTCAGGGATGTCCCGGTGCGTGCCCTGGTGACCGCCGGCCTCCACGCCCTGTGCGATCACCGCGTCCGCCCCCGCCCGCTCCACCGCGACGGCCTCCTCGGCGGTGGTGGCGGTGGCCAGGGTGACGGTGCCGGCCCGGCGCAGCCTGTCCAGGACGTCCCCGCCCGGCACGCCGAAGTGGAAGGAGACCACCGGCACCGGGTTGTCGAGGAGGACGGCGAGCTTGGCGTCGTAACCGTCGTCCCGGCCGCTGTCCGGATCGCCCAGCTCGGTGTCGTACCAGGCGGCCTCGCCGGCCAGCTGGTGGGCGTACATCTCCACGGCGCCGGACTCGGCGTTGGCGGGCTGCGGCATGAACACGTTCACGCCGAACGGGCGGCCCGTGAGCCCCCGCAGCTGCTTGATCTCCTGGTACATGCCGTCGGCGGTCTTGTACCCGGCGGCGAGGAAGCCGAGGCCACCGGCCTCGGATACGGCGGCGGCGAGCTGCGGGAGGGAGACACCGCCCGCCATGGGGGCCTGCACGATCGGGTGGGGAAAGAGATCGGTCAGCGCGGAGGACATGACCGCATGTTGTCACGTCCTTTGCACAAGTCCGAATCCGGGCTTCCCCTGGCATAAGCCAGGGGCAACCTCACCGACCGGCGGTCCTCTCAGCGCCCGTTGAAGGCGTCCTTCAGCCGCGAGAACAGCCCCTGCTGACCCGGCTGACTGCGCCTGCCCGGGGGCCGACCCCCGGACCCCCGGCCGCCACACCACCCGGCGTCAGCGCCCGTTGAAGGCATCCTTCAGCCGCGAGAACAGCCCCTGCTGACCCGGCTGGAACTGGCCCTGGGGCCGCTCCTCGCCGCGCAGCTTGGACAGCTCGCGCAGCAGGCGCTCCTGCTCGGGGTCGAGCTTGGTCGGGGTCTGGACCTCGACGTGGACGATCAGGTCACCCCGGCCGCCGCCGCGCAGATGCGTGACGCCCCGGTTGTGCAGCGGGATCGACTGGCCGGACTGGGTCCCGGGCCGGATGTCGACGTCCTCCAGGCCGTCCAGCGTCTCCAGCGGCACCTTCGTGCCGAGCGCCGCCGCGGTCATCGGGATGGTGACCGTGCAGTGCAGGTCGTCGCCGCGCCGCTGGAAGGTCGAGTGCGGCAGCTCGTGGATCTCGACGTACAGGTCGCCGGCCGGACCGCCGCCGGGGCCGACCTCGCCCTCGCCGGCGAGCTGGATGCGGGTGCCGTTGTCGACACCGGCCGGGATCTTCACGGTCAGGGTCCGCCGCGAGCGGACACGGCCGTCGCCCGCGCACTCCGGGCACGGGGTCGGCACGACCGTGCCGAAGCCCTGGCACTGGGGGCAGGGCCGGGACGTCATGACCTGGCCCAGGAAGGACCGGGTCACCTGCGACACCTCGCCGCGGCCGCGGCACATGTCGCACGTCTGGGCGGTGGTGCCCGGGGCCGCGCCCTCGCCGTTGCAGGTGTTGCAGACGACCGCGGTGTCGACCTGGATGTCCTTGGTCGTCCCGAAGGCCGCCTCGTCCAGCTCGACCTCGATCCGGATCATCGCGTCCTGGCCGCGCCGCGTGCGCGAGCGCGGGCCGCGCTGCGACGCCGTGCCGAAGAACGCGTCCATGATGTCGGAGAAGTTGCCGAAGCCACCGGCCCCGAAGCCGCCCGCGCCCGCGCCGCCCGACTGGGACAGCGGGTCGCCGCCGAGGTCGTAGACCTGCTTCTTCTGCGGGTCCGACAGCACCTCGTAAGCGGCGTTGATCTCCTTGAACCGCTCCTGGGTCTTCGGATCCGGGTTGACGTCCGGGTGCAGCTCGCGGGCGAGCCGACGGAAGGCCTTCTTGATCTCTTCCTGCGACGCGTCGCGGCGCACGCCGAGAACGGCGTAGTAGTCCGTGGCCACTTACGACTCCGCCAGGATCTGTCCGACGTACCGTGCCACTGCGCGTACCGCTCCCATCGTTCCTGGGTAGTCCATGCGGGTCGGTCCGACCACGCCGAGCTTGGCAACCGCCTCGCCGCCCGAACCGTAGCCGACCGACACCACGGAGGTGGAGTTGAGTCCCTCGTGGGCGATCTCGTGCCCGATACGCACGGTCACGCCCGGATCCTTCGCCTCGCCGAGGAGCTTGAGGAGCACGACCTGCTCCTCGAGGGCCTCCAGGACGGGCCGGATCGTGAGGGGGAAGTCATGCCCGAAGCGGGTCAGATTGGCGGTGCCGCCGATCATCAGCCGCTCCTCGTTCTCCTCGACGAGTGTCTCCAGAAGAGTGGAGAGCACCGTGGAGACCGTACCGCGGTCCTCGGCATCGAAGGCGTCGGGCAGGTCCTCGACCAGCTTCGGCACATCCGCGAAGCGACGGCCCGCGACCCGGCTGTTCAGCCGTGCGCGCAGGTCCGCCAGGGACGCCTCGCCGAACGGCGCCGGGCAGTCGACCATCCGCTGCTCGACCCGGCCGGTGTCCGTGATCAGCACGAGCATCACCCGCGCGGGCGCGAGCGAGAGCAGCTCCACGTGCCGCACGGTGGACCGGGTCAGGGACGGGTACTGCACGACGGCGACCTGCCGGGTCAGCTGCGCGAGCAGCCGCACCGTGCGGGCCACGACGTCGTCGAGGTCGACGGCGCCCTCGAGGAAGTTCTGGATCGCCCGGCGCTCCGGCGCGGTCATCGGCTTGACGCCCGCGAGCTTGTCCACGAACAGCCGGTAGCCCTTGTCGGTGGGGATGCGCCCCGCACTGGTGTGCGGCTGGGCGATGTACCCCTCGTCCTCCAGGGCCGCCATGTCGTTGCGGACGGTCGCCGGGGAGACGCCGAGGTTGTGCCGCTCGGTGAGGGCCTTGGAGCCCACGGGCTCCTCGGTGCCGACATAGTCCTGGACGATGGCGCGCAGCACCTGGAGCCTGCGTTCACTCAGCATTCGCGCGCACCTCCAGCACGTCGTCGTCCCCTCTGTCCCGCGGTTCGTCCTGCTTGGCACTCTTCGTATGTGAGTGCCAGTCTTCCCCGGCCAGTGTACGGCCGTGGGGTACTCCCCGGGCAAGGTCGGTGCCGTCCCAGCTGCTCGTACGGCTAGCGTCGCGGTATGACGGTGACTTGGGAAGAGCTCGGGTGGGAGCGGCTGGCGGCCGGGGTCGGGCGGTGCCGGCTGCCCGGCTGGGACTGCACGGCCGGGCTGGTCCTCGGCGAGGGTACGGCACTGATGGTGGACGCCGGGTCGAGTCTGGCCGAAGGCGCCCGGCTGCGGGCCCGGGCCGAGGAGCTGACCGGCGGCCGTGTGACCCATCTCGCGCTGACCCACGCCCACTTCGACCACGTCTTCGGCGCCGCCGCGTTCGCCGGGGCGCGGGTGTACGCGGCGGTGGGCGTCGACGCGGTCCTCACCCGCGAGCGGGAGGAGCTGCGCCTGGACGCGGTCCGCAACGGTCTCCCGGTGGCGGACGCGGACGAGGCGGTGGACGCCCTCGCCGCGCCCCAGCACCTGGTCTCCGGCGAGCGGACCCTCGACCTCGGCCCCGGCCGGCAGGTGCTGCTGGCCAACGTCGGCCCGGGCCACACCGCCCACGACCTCGCCGTGTGCGTGCCGGGTCCCCGCGAGGTGGTCTTCTGCGGCGACCTGGTCGAGGAGTCCGGCGAGCCCCAGGCGGGCCCGGACGCCGTGCCGTCCCACTGGCCGGACGCCCTGGACCGGCTGCTGGCGCTCGGCGGCGAGGACGCGCTGTACGTGCCCGGTCACGGGGCGGTGGTGGACGCCGACTTCGTACGGCGGCAACGGGACACCCTGGCCGCGCGCTTCGGCGTGTCGTGAGCGCGGCCGTACGGGTTCTCCTATCGTCATCCGAATGCGCCAGTACACCTCGGACCTGACTCCCCCCTGGAAGAAGCCGCAGCCCGTGCCCGAGGTGCCGGCCGAGCCGGGCCTGGTGGTGGAGGAGCCCGGCACCGGGTTCTGCGGCGCGGTGATCCGCTGCGAGGCGGGCACGGTGACCCTGGAGGACCGCTTCGGCAAGCACCGGGTGTTCCCGCTGGAGCCGCGCGGCTTCCTGCTGGAGGGCCGTGTGGTGACCCTGGTACGGCCCGCCTCCGGCCCGGCGCGGCCCACCCGCACGGCCTCCGGTTCGGTCGCCGTGCCGGGCGCCCGCGCGCGCGTGGCCCGCGCCGGCCGCATCTACGTCGAGGGCCGGCACGACGCCGAGCTGGTCGAGCGGGTCTGGGGCGACGACCTGCGCATCGAGGGCGTGGTCGTGGAGTACCTGGAAGGCGTCGACGACCTGCCGGCCGTCATCGAGGACTTCGCCCCGGGGCCCGACGCGCGCCTGGGCGTCCTGGTGGACCATCTGGTGCCGGGCACCAAGGAGTGGCACATCGCCCGGTCGGTCACCAGCGACCACGCCCTGGTCGTCGGCCACCCCTACATCGACGTCTGGCAGGCCGTGAAGCCCTCGTCCCTGGGCATCCCGGCCTGGCCCGTGATCCCGCGAGGCCAGGACTGGAAGACGGGGGTGTGCCGGGCCCTGGGCTGGCCGGAGAACACCGGCGCGGCCTGGCAGCGGATCCTGTCCGGGGTGCGGTCGTACAAGGACCTGGAGCCGGAGCTGCTGGGGCGGGTGGAGCAGCTGATCGACTTCGTCACCGCGCCGGAGTGACCCCGGGCCGCCGTCCTCGGACCGCGCCGGCCCCACCCGGTGGTGCGATCAGTCCACCAGGTCCCGCACCACCGCGTCCGCCAGCAGCCGTCCCCGCAGGGTGAGCACCGCGCGCCCCTCGTCGTAGGGGCCGGACTCCAGCAGCCCGTCCGCGAGCGCGCGGCGGGACGCCGTGCGGCCGTCCTCCTTCAGCAGCGCCAGCGGTACGCCCTCGCGCAGCCGCAGCTCCAGCAGGATCCGCTCCACCCGGCGGTCCTCGTCGGACAGCAGCTCCCGGCCGGCGCCCGGTGAGCGGCCGGAGGCGAGGGCCGCCGCGTACGCGCCCGGGTGCTTGGCGTTCCACCAGCGCACGCCGCCCACGTGCGAATGCGCCCCGGGCCCGGCGCCCCACCAGTCGGCGCCCCGCCAGTACAGCTCGTTGTGCAGGCAGCGGCCGGCCTCGGAGGTGGCCCAGTTGGAGACCTCGTACCAGGAGAAGCCCGCCGCGGACAGGGTCTCCTCGGCGATCAGGTAGCGGTCGGCGTGGACGTCGTCGTCGGTCATCGGGACCTCGCCCCGGCGGATGCGGCGGGCGAGCTGGGTGCCCTCCTCGACGATGAGCGCGTAGGCGCTGACGTGGTCGGGGCCGGCGCCGATCGCCGCGTCGAGGGAGGCCCGCCAGTCGTCGTCGCTCTCCCCCGGCGTGCCGTAGATCAGGTCGAGGTTGACGTGCTCGAAGCCCGCCGCCCGCGCCTCCGCCACGCACGCCTCGGGGCGGCCCGGGGTGTGGGTGCGGTCCAGCACGCGCAGCACGTGCCGCCTCGCGCTCTGCATGCCGAAGGAGATCCGGTTGAAGCCGCCCTCGCGCAGCGCGGCGAGGTAGGCCGGGTCGACCGACTCCGGGTTGGCCTCCGTGGTGATCTCCGCGTCCGGCGCCAGGCCGAACTCGTCGCGGACGGTCCCCAGCATCCGCACCAGGTCGTCGGCGGCCAGCAGCGTGGGCGTGCCGCCGCCGACGAAGACCGTGCGGACCTGGCGGGGGTCGTCGCCGAGCACCTTGCGGGCGAGCCGGACCTCGTCGGCGAGGGTGTCCGCGTAGTTGTCGCGGGACGCCAGCACCCCGCCCGAGCCGCGCAGCTCGGTCGCGGTGTAGGTGTTGAAGTCGCAGTAGCCGCAGCGGGTCGCGCAGTACGGGACGTGCAGGTAGAAGCCGAGCGGGCGGGCGGCGGCCCCGGCGAGCGCGGACGCGGGCAGCGCGCCGTCGTCGGGGACGGGCTCGCCGTCGGGGAGTGCGGAGGGCATGCCCTCCATTGTCCAGCACCGGCGCCGTCACTCCGCCTGGAGCACCAGCAGCGCCAGGTCGTCCTCGGGCAGGCCCCCGCCGAACTCGTGCACGAGGCGGCGGATCCTTTCCGCGATCAGCTCGGCGCTGAGCCCGGCGCAGCCGGACAGGGCGTGGGCGAGCCCGTCGCCGTCGTCGAACTGGCGGGAGCCGGAGCGCCGCTCGGTCACCCCGTCGGTGACGCACAGCAGGCTGTCGCCGGGCCTGAGGTCGAGGGTCTCGCTGGTGTAGGTCTCGTCCTCGACCACGCCGAGCAGGGTCTGCGGGCGGGCGACCGTGCGCACGGTGCCGTCCGGGCCGAGCACCAGCGGCAGCGGGTGCCCGGCGGAGGCGAGGGTGCAGCGGACCCCGCCGTCGTACGGCGTCAGCTCGCCGTAGAGCAGGGACAGGAAGCGGGTCTGCGGGCCGTCCCCGGAGGCCACGGCCCGGCCGCCGGCGGCGATCAGGGCGCGGGCGGCGGCGTCGGCGGCCTCGGTGGCGTCGTCCAGGAGGAGCTGGTTGAGCCGGTCGAGGACGTCGGCGACCCGGTAGCCCTCGCGGGCCAGGAGCCGCAGCCAGGGCCGGGCGAGGCCGATCACGACCGCCGCCTCGGGGCCCTTGCCCTGGACATCGCCGACGGCGAAGCACCAGCGGCCGTCGCCCGCCGGGAACAGGTCGTAGAAGTCGCCGCTGGGGCCGCCCTTGTCGCAGGGCTCGTAGACGAGCGCGCTGCTCATCCCGGGGATCTGGGCGACCGCTCCGGGCAGCAGGCCGCGCTGCAGGACGGCGCTGATGGTGGCCTGGCGGGCGTACTGCCGGGCGGCGCCGATGGCGAGGGCCACCCGGCGGCTGAGGTCCTCGATCAGCCCGGTGACCTCGTCGGGGAACCGCGCGAGCCCGCACCGGCCGATGACCAGCGTGCCCAGCGGCCGGCCGCCCGCGATCAGCCGGTACGCCAGCGCCGTCCCGTCGGCGCCCTGGGGGCCGAGCGCGTGGCCGGGCCACGGATACGGCTCCGGGCCGGAGCGCAGCCCGTCCCGCGGGCTCGGCGGCTCCTTCTCCAGGGCGCAGCGCAGTTCGTCGATGCGGTTCTCGCCGGTGTGCCAGACCCGTGCCGGTCCGCCCCCGGCGCCGCCGCGCACGGACGCCTCGTCCTCCAGCCACACCGCGCACCAGTCGGCGAGTCGGGGCACGATCAGCTGGCCGGTGAGGGCCGCGACCAGGTTCTCGTCCAGCTGCCCGGCGAGCAGGTCCGAGGCCTCGGCGAGGAAGGACAGCGCGCCCCGGCCGAGCCAGTCCCGGTCGCCCTCGGCGCGCTGCGGCTGCGGGGCCAGCTCCTCGGCGGCCGCCAGGGCGTCGCGCGGGCCGGGGCCGTCCGGCGTCTCGCTGCCGCCCGGGGGCAGCCGGGCCCAGACCGTCTT